>JAUCGI010000102.1:8182-17770 GCA_030378035.1 Desulfobacterales bacterium HSG2 | reverse complement strand
AGAGCAGGGGCAGCGAACAATTTGCAAAATTGTTCTACATTGCTGGTCGCCGGATTTGGCAATCCGGCGAGAGCGGGGCGGTAGCGGGTCGCCGGATTTGGCAATCCGGCGAGAGCGGGGGCGGCAGCGGGTCGCCGGATTTGGCAATCCGGCGAGAGCAGGGGCAACGAACAATTTGCAAAATTGTTCTACATTGCTGGTCGCCGGATTTGGCAATCCGTCGAGAGCAGAGGCGGCATGTTTGGCCCTGCTTTCATACAAGTTCTTCAAGATAATCCGTGTAAATGTCATAATCTCCGGATGAAAAAAGGATAAATATCACTTTTTTTATGGAGGGGTTCTTTTTGAGAAATTCGGCAACGGTATCCACAGCAATTTTACACGCGTCTTTTATGGGATAGCCATACACTCCGCAACTGATGGCCGGAAAAGCGACAGAGGTGATATTGTTTTCAACGACAAGTTGCAGGCTGTTTAAATAGCAGGAAGATAGAAGCGTGCTGTCCCGAGGCTTTCCGCTGTAAACCGGGCCGACCGTGTGAATCACATGCCTGGCAGGAAGGTTATAGGCTTTGGTTATCCTTGCTTCGCCCGTGGGACATCCGCCGACAGCGCGGCATTCCGTCAGGAGTTCACGTCCTGCGGCCCGATGAATACAGCCATCCACACCGCCTCCTCCCAAGAGTGACGTGTTTGCCGCATTTACAATGGCATCCACATCAAGTTTTGTTATATCTCCCTGCACAACTTCGATACGTTTATGTATCTCCTTTTTCATGTTTCCCTCCTGTTTTGTTACGGGCGAGCGCGGTAAGGGGGTCTGATTTTTTTTTTCGGTTTCCGAAGTTTACCGCTTACCCTTGCCTCTCACCCTGTTACATAGTCGAACGAATCCAGCTCACGCCGAACTTCATCAATATGGGCGTAACCGCGTGTTTCCAATTCCAATTCCACGGAAGAGATGTTCATAGTTCCGCCTTTAGGCGGTGCCACACCGCCTAAACGAACTTAAAAGTAAAACCATGAATAAAGAATGCCATTAACGGGCCTGAAAAGCAACCTTTTTTTAAAGTTATTCCTGTCAACTTGGAATCCGCAGCTTCCCCAAAAAGCCAAAAAGCATTATAATCAGAATTTGCTCTTGACAAAATTCATAAAACATGAGTAGCAGTAAAAAGTTCAGATTGAAAGTTAATCTGTGATTTTAGGAAATTTTGTGGGTTGAATCCGTTTTATAACCGTGGAGGACACAGAGGACGCACAGAGGACCGAGGGGTCTCACCCGAATCTCTGCGGTCCTCCGCGATATTCGCGTCCTCTGCGTTTTTTAGCCGCCTGAATGAATACAGAACTAACAACATCTTTCGGGGCCTTTCTTGAGTCTTTGGTGGTCAAAAGGATAATATAGCCTGAATGAATACAGAACTAACAACATCTTTCGGGGGAGCGCAAGAGGGCCAGAGTTCCACAGGGACTCTGTGCTCTCTGTGGTTTTAAAAAAGTTGTAAAATCCGTTGGAACCAGCAATATTCAATTTCAATTTCAATATCCAAAGGTATAATTCCATGGGACTGAGGCAGATCAGAAAGCGTTTGAGAGAGGAAAGAAAAAACATGTTACGCCGGTTTCGGAAAGAGAAACGGCAGAATCTCCTGGCAAATCCCGGAGAACACGAATACATCATTGTGCTGGATCATCTGAAACCGGACTTTAATATCGGAAAAATTTTCAGAAGCGCCGATGCCTTCGCCGCGCGAGAGGTGCATCTGATCGGCACAGATTTCTTTAGCCCGGTGCCGGCCATGGGATCATTCAAATGGGTGCCGGCCAGATTTCATGAAACTTTTGACACATGCTATGAAGAACTGATAGAGAGTGATTACACGCTCTTCACAATGGAGCCGTCTGCCGACGAGACAATACTCTCCGTCAGCCTGCCCGAACGAAGCGCGTTTATCTTCGGTAATGAGGGACTCGGTATCAGTTTTGACAAAGCAGAATACAACGGCATCAGGTCGCTGAAAATTCCCCAGTTGGGAAAAGTGGAGAGCCTTAACGTCAGTATTGCCGCTTCAATTGTAATGTACGAATATGTGAGGCAGCATGGCAAATCCGTATAACATTTTAATTTTGCAAGCTTCCGTTCCCAGCATAACTGCGGCCGGCAGACCGGGAATATGCCACTGAAGAACACTGATGAAGGAGGAATAACGCGATGCAGGTTACAATTCGGACCCGGTTTGCCTCTGCTGTGGCTGAAGCTGGTCAGGATGTGTTCACCCGGTCATATACTGAGGGAGAGGCACTATCCCTTTCATCCAACTTGGAGCTTCTGCGGCACGGTTTGGATGGTGATCTGGTGATGCTGCGGAAGGAATGTGCTTAAGATCGTCAATAATCATCTTTTCCACATCGCCTTCGACAAGAAACGCGACTCTTACCACGGCAGCCCTCCTCCGAACATGTTTGACAGCCACATCCGGTTCAGACCCATCCGGGAATAGTCATAATTCGGATAATGACGCCAGACATTGCGTATGAGGGTTCTGCCTTCTGGTTTGTCCACCATGAACAGATCACCGGGCCGGGCAAGCCGGACAAAGGTTTCGCTGTGTGTGCTGATGAAAATCTGGAAATCATCGCTTTTTTCTCTGAAAATACGCACCATCTCCTGGATGGCCATGGGATTGAGTCCCCTTTCCGGCTCCTCAATCATTGCCATTCCGCCCCGGGCGCTGAGAAGAATTGCCAGGACGGAGAGGGCATACATGGTTCCGTCAGATATCAGGCGGGAGGGGAGCGGCTGTCGGATTCCGGTTTCTGTGAGCGTGAGTGTCATCCTGCCGCTCAGATTTTCCCGGACAACACTGATCCCCTCGGTTCCGGGCACAACCGCGCTTATCTCATCCAGGATCAGAGACTGCTTTTCCTTGTCCTTTTGAAGATTGTCAAGGACTGAGGTCAGGTTGGCAACATGACGGTCAGGAAACTCCTGGGAAAGAAAACCTTTCGGTTCCCCGGCTCTGGCCGGATCGATCTGGTAACACCGCACACAGCCCAGCCATTCGGTAAACGGGCTGCTTTCGTCTGTCACCATGTCCAGGACGGATTTGTCCCTCGAGTATCTGATGTCAGTTTTTTTACCGTTGATGAGGAGTTCATTTTCTCTTGATGCAATCTCTTTTTCATCCACAAGAAACTTTTCCCGGACAGCAGGGTGCGTATCCGTCTGCCGGAGTTCGAGTCTGTGGCTGTACATCTGTCCCTTAAGTTCAACGCTGATGTCGAACAGAAAAGTCCCTGCCTGATCCCGGGGCAACTGACGGGGTCGGATATCCTCACAGCCGCCGTGTCTGTTCAGGGCATGGCGCGCTCCCGTGGTGACAATCTCTTTGTAAAATTCGACAGCCTGAAAAAAATTGCTCTTGCCCGATCCGTTTGCACCTGCAAAAACAGCAAAGGCAGGTATGTCAGAAAGCCTGACATCGTATATGCTTTTGAAATTTTTTATCCTCAGATTCTGAATTCTCATTTTTGAACCTCAGTTTCACACTTTTTTTGAGCAATCCATATAAGTAAGTACTACCTGTCATTCCGGGCGCAACTGAAAAAATGGGACATTTTTTCAGTTCCGACCCGGAATCCACCGTCGCCGAATCTGCTGACACCTGAAAATTTTGGGTGTCCCACCTCCACCTGTCATTCCGGGCGGAACTGAAAAAATGGGACATTTTTTCAGTTCCGACCCGGAATCCACCGTCGCCGAATCTGCTGACACCTGAAAATTTTGGGTGTCCCACCTCCACTGTCATTCCGGGCGGAACTGAAAAAATGGGACATTTTTTCAGTTCCGACCCGGAATCCACCGTCGCCGAATCTGCTGGCACCTGAAAAATTTTGGATGTGTTCACCTCCACCTGTCATTCCGGGCGGAACTGAAAAAATGGGACATTTTTTCAGTTCCGACCCGGAATCCGCCGTCGCCGAATCTGCTGGCACCTGAAAAATTTTGGGTGTGTTCACCTCCACCTGTCATTCCGGGCGGAACTGAAAAAATGGGACATTTTTTCAGTTCCGACCCGGAATCCACCGTCGCCGAAGTCGGAAAATGTCCGCACTCAAAATTTCTGGCCAGTTGCTTATCATGGATAAGCATACAGGAAAATTGCAAGTGAAATTGTTGTCAGACCCGCACTGTTGACTGTCGGCCATAAGTGTAAACTCAGCTCAGGGAACTCTCAGAAATCTCGTATTGGAAAGAACAATCCAAAGCCCCAATATCACAAAGGCCGGGGCAAGGAAATAACTGTAAAGCTCGCTGTATTCGGCAAAGACCTCCACTTTGACTTCGGTTTTCTCCAGCTTGTCAATAATGTCATAAATTTTTTCCAGGCCTTCCATGTTTTCCGCCCTGAAATACTGCCCTCCGGTCTTGTCCGCTATACTTCTGAGCGTCTCTTCGTCAATGCTCACTGGCTGATAGACGTATCTTTCGCCGAAAACAGGATGCTTGATCAGAAACGGCGCTTTGCCCCGGGTGCCGACGCCGATGGTATAAATCCTTACGTTTTTCTGCGCTGCGATTTCAGTTGTCGTTTCCGGAGAAAACTCGCCGGAATTGCTCTCTCCGTCTGTGAGCAGAATGATGATATTCGATTTGCTTTCGATATCCTCGATCCGTTTCAATGAAATGCCGATGGCGTCGCCGACGGCCGTGTTCGGGCCTGCCGCGCCGATCTTCAGCCGCTCAAGTACAGAGGCAACGGTGTTGTAATCCCGGGTCAGGGGCAGTTGGGTGTAGGCATCGGAGCCGAATACCACCATGCCGATTCTGTCGCCGTCTCTTTTGGAAATAAAGTCATGAACGACCCCTTTGACCGCCTCAAGGCGGTTTACAATTTTTCCCTTGCGCCTGAAATCGAGGGCGGCCATACTTTCAGAAAGATCGACCGCTAGGACGATATTGATCCCTTCGGTCAGTATGTTCTCTTTCCGGGTTCCTGACTGGGGCCTGGCTATGGCGATAATCATCAGGCACATGGCCGCATATTTCAGAATCGGCAGTATCTGCCGAATGATTAAAAAGGGAGACGGAGAAAGACTCCGAACCGCGGACAGGCCGGATGTGCTCATGGCGGGATGCGTCCGCCTCCGGCTTTGAAAGAAAATTGCCGCGGGAATAATCGCAAGCAATAGAAACATATAGGGTGAAGCGAATCTGAACATAGTTTTACACTCTTATTGTTAATGGTTACGATAATATCATTGATCCATAAGTGTGAACTTAGGGATTCCCAAAACTCTTGCTCTTGCTCTTGCTCTTGCTCTTAATCGAACGGCACGGGCAAGATTAAGAGCAAGATTAAGAGCAAGAGCAAGAGCAAGAAAATGATTATTGATCCAATAAACGTCCGTCAGGAGTCACTCTGAAATAATTTCCTCTTCCATAAGGTCTGACTTGCACATCCCAGTGTTTTTCCTGCTTATCCCATAGCCAAAGCTGCTTTTTACGATCTGTAAAGCCACGACTGCCGTCTGAATGCCGCTCCGTTGGAAAATTTTCCATCTTCTCTAAGTAATAGCGTCTGGGCGGAAGATAGGGATATTTGCCACTTCTGGGCAGTCCGTGTTTTAACCACGGATCATCTTTTTCCCGTCGCTCTCTGATCCAGTCAGCGTTTTCCCTTACATGGCAGGGGCGGCTGGCATGATGCGCTGTTACGCTCTTTTCAGTTGACTGAAGATGTATCCGGCTTTTGTTCCATTGCGGCTCAGAGTCGAGACTTAACGCCAATGCATCGAGTAAATACGCTATGCCCAGACCGGATGCGAAATTTCCATTATGGCTGAATTCGGGCAAAAGATACTGATCTTCAATTTCAGTCTCTTCAAAGTCTGACAAAGGGGGCATCTTCGTCACCAAACTGTTGAAATAGCGTTTTTGTTCATCATCCACTTGACGATCATTACGCCATTTGTTTAGCGGATAATCAGAAGCCAAGGGCATATTAAGAAAGTCTTCCTCAATTCGCAGAATCCGACTTACACCGGATCCCGCGGCCATAACACTCGTCTGGATGAAGGTTAACATCCACTGCCGAGCGATGTAAATGTTGGGGGCTAGGGATTGCGCTGAAAGTTCATTGAAAACCATTTCAACATCCATTGTTCAATCCTCCATTGGCATCAGGAGGGCTTCCAGACTTTTATCCCACTCATCAAAAAAGCCGTCAGGCCACCGGTCAATGCGTCCGTTACGATCCATTATTGGCGAGATAATCTCACTATGGGCTATGTCTGCGCGTCGTTCAAAAAAATGCAGGCACACACTGTCAGGAGGCAGAAGTCCTTTGCGAACCGCCACTCGAATGCCGTTGAGAACATGGTCGCTGTGGGTTTCAACCACAATTTGGATGCCGCAGCTTGCCGCTCTTGCCATAAGTTCTCCCATTTTTGCTTGTCCTTTGGGATGAAGATGGGATTCAGGATTTTCAAACAGCAACAACGCTCCCGGTTTCGCTGAAAGAACTGCAACTAAAACCGGCAGCGTATAACTCAGACCGAAGCCTGTATTCGTGGCCCCATAATCAGAACCGGCTTCCCTGCCTGTCAAAAAAGCATAGCGCAGGCTGATTAAATCCCTGTCAGGATGTTCAACAAGACGAAGCCGAGTGCCCGGGGTGATTTCTCCCAACCATGCTTCTGTCTGATCAAACAGTTCTGCCGAAACTGCTTTCGGGTGGGCTGTGCCTTCCAATGATTTGATCTGACGTCCGAAGGTTGCCAGAAAATCGACAGCATATTGCCCACGCGTTCCCAATCGCCGTTTCTGCCGCACCTGAAAATCCGATTTTTCTGAAAAAACACGGGGACCGAGGCGTTCAGCGTGAAGGTACTGAAAATCATCAGCAAAAAGAGGGCGAACAATAATTTCTGACGAAACAGGTTCAGAAGCCAGATTTAACACATCGGCTTCAGGGTTATACTCAAAAATCCATTGACTGGCTGAACCGTCTGTCCATTGCAAATTGAAGCTGACAGCATCATCCTCAGCATATTCATACAGGGCATCTTTGCCTGTCCCGATATTCACCAAATCACCATTCAGAGCCAAACCTGTGTCGGGCAATGCTCCCTGATGATAGGACTGCCGGAGGAGCAGCAATGCCTGTAACACAGAAGATTTGCCCATCCCGTTCAAACCCGACAGCAATGTTAAAGGAGCAAACGTAACGGATTGGTTTTCAAAACATTTGAAGTTGCGTAAGTGGAGTGATTGAATCATGCCAAAACCTCCCTGATCAAATTTTCGATATACTCAAAGCGAGTTTTCACTCTGTTCGGAGTCCCTGTGGCTACAGATATGGAATTGTCAAAAGAACCATCTTCCATTATTTTAATAAAATTATTTATAACCTGTTCCTTCCGTTCTGTCAATAATTGAATTTCATTATCGGTGAGTTTGTCAAGATTGACTGCCCATACTTCAAACAGCGGTTTGCTGATATGTGAATACCGGCCCTCCTTGCCATATATTTTACGGAAAGCCCGGTCTCCGAAGATGTCATACGCTGCTCTCATTGCTCTGAGAAAATGCTTTTCCCGGTTATCCAACTCTTCCTGGCTCATTTTGTTTATTTTGTCCGTATGCTCATTGAGAAACGCAACAAGATTTGTCCGATATTCCGTGTAAGGGGTTATGGAGAAAGCTAAGAAACGGAGTACCATTTCCCGATCCCCCATCCGCTTGTCGCGGATACTGTTTTGGGTCGCTCTTTTGAATTCCTCAGAATCAGCCAGTTTTGCCAGATACGGATTTGCCTGTCCGGGATAAAGGGCATGGCGGATCTCTTGTGGTGAAAGCGGCAGTCCCCCGGTATTAATTCGCTTAAAAAGATTATATCTGACTTCAGGAGGTGTGCCCTTGTCAATTTTATAGACGGTTACCTGCGTCTCATCAATGCGGCGCTGAAGAGAACGCCGCAGATCATTATACGTTTTGCCATTCAACTGTTCTCCCATATAGTCCAAGTCACGCAGCCTGAGATCATTGCGCAGGACAAATCGTGCAACCGTACTCAGTCTTTGCAGGCCGTCAATGACGAGCCATTTGTCATTATCGGTCGCGTCCATATAAAAAGCGGGCAAAGGGAATCGGATAAGCATTGACTCAATCAGTCTGCTTTGCGCCACATCATTCCAGACAAATTCACGTTGAAAATCAGGCACCAAATCCATCTCTCCCGTATCAATTCGTTTAACAAGCTGGCCGATTGACAAAATACTTGTGGAAATTCGGATTGAACCGGGCGCAAAAGGTGAAGCTATGACCTCTTCGCTATCTGTGTCCTCCGGCTCAACACCTGTGCCACCTTCATCAGTTAAACCAGTCAGTTCAACAAGGTCGTCTGTCATTACAAATCTTCCCTGATTGTTTAAAAAGTTATGTATTTACTTTTATCTCCGGCGTCGTTTGTTTCACAAAACTTCTCACAAAGCCGAGGTCCTTTTTCATCTGACTCTCTATCGCATAAACCCCCGCAAATTTGATGGGGTCAGTGGCGTGAAGCAGTTCCTTCAAATTTTTTCTCAGTTCTTTATCGATTCCCAGTTCCTCGATCCTCGGGATAAACTCCTCAGTGGTCATCTCCGGTGCATTGATGCCGTATCTTCCCTCAATGTAGTTCCTCAGTATGGCGGAGAGACGGAAATAAAATTCTTTTCCCTCCAGGCTTTCCAGATCTATGAGCTCATCTAATGATGCATAAGCCGATTCATCAGGAGAAAGAGTGACAATCTTTTTCTCCTTTATCCTTTTTTTGCGTTTCCTGAGATAGAAAAATGCGGCAACAAGAATCCCCAGAATCAGAAGCGTCAAAAGGATATAATAGAATACCGTCAGATCAACTCCGATATTTTCCGGCGGTTTGATGTCGTGGATATCGCTCATCTGAACCGTTTTTTCATCCCCTGTGCCTTCCGGTATCTGGCCGGGAGCAGTTCCCGTCTGGCCGGGAGCAGTTTTCACGCCGAGTTCTCCCGTATTACCTGCGGTTCCAGTACCAGCATTCTCCTGTTGCTGCCCAAAAGCAGCAACACTGAAAAAAAGCATACACAAACAAATTATAATGATATTCCAGCGTATTGTCATTTTTTTTCCAATTCCTAATTCTATATGGATTCCGGGTCAACAATGATAAAAATCCTGCCGATTTTTATCATTGTTGCCCGGAATGACAGGTGTCGGAGTCTTTGAAAATAGTTTCCAAAAGGCGTTATAACCAGTTGATTCATAATTCCCCATCGTTTTCTCTTTTCCCGATAACGAAAATGGATTCCGGGTCAACAATGATAAAAATCCTGCCGATTTTTATCATTGTTGCCCGGAATGACAGGTGTCAGAGTCTTTGAAAATAGTTTCCAAAAGGCGTTATAACCAGTTGATTCATAGTTCCCTATCATTTTCTCTTTTCCCGATAACGAAAATGGATTCCGGGTCAACAATGATAAAAATCCTGCCGATTTTTATCATTGTTGCCCGGAATGACAGGTGTCGGAGTCTTTGAAAATAGTTTCCAAAAGGCGTTA
>JAUCGI010000102.1:0-8082 GCA_030378035.1 Desulfobacterales bacterium HSG2 | reverse complement strand
TAACCAGTTGATTCATAGTTCCCTATCGTTTTCTCTTTTCCCGATAACGAAAATATTTTGTCAGCGCGTCCGCGACTGATCCTGCTGTATCGACTTCGATACAGTCAATATCCGCTGATTTCAGTGTTGCAAGGGTGTCTCTGTATTCACGGCTTTTCTGCTCATTAAACTTGCGCCGCGTCTCTTCGTCCGATGCGTCAATGTAAAAGAATTCACCGGTCTCAAAATCCTGAAGCGCAAGAATGCCCGCATCCGGCAGGGAAAATTCTCCGGGGTCGGAGAGCAGGACGCTGATCAGCTCGTGCTTCTTGGATGCGAGTCTGACTTGGCGCAGATAATCCTCTGCCAGAAAGTCGGAGATTAAAAATGAGACGGTTTTTTTTCTGCAAACTCTGCCGAGATATGCCACCGCATTCTGAATGTCCGTTCCCTTATATTCCGGCCTGAAGGTGAACATCTCCTTGATAACCCGCCAGACATGGGCCGAGCCTTTTTTCGGGGGAATATATTTCTCCACCCTGTCGGTGAACAGAATCGCGCCCACTTTGTCATTGTTTCGGATGGCGTTAAACGCCAGGATCGAGGCGATTTCCGCGGCAGTCTCCATTTTCAGGTTCTCAGTGGTGCCGAAATAGCCGGACGCGCTCATATCGACCAGCAGCATGACGACCAGTTCCCGCTCTTCCCGGTAGAGCTTGATGTATGGCCGGCCCATGCGGGCAGAGACCTTCCAGTCAATGCTCTTGACCTCATCGCCCGGCGAATACTCCCGGACCTCCTCGAACTCTATGCCCGATCCGCGGAACACGGATTTGTACTGCCCGGCCATCATGGTGTTCACGATGCGGCCGGTTTTGATGTGGATCTTCTTTATTTTTTTTATGATTTCAGGTGAAAGCATTTCTGATATTTATCCTGAGTCGTTTTTCAATTGGTTTTTTTTTAATAAGCTTCTTTATTCCCTGTAGTTACCACCATCAGGCCGAACAACTATCCGCAGCCATCACAACTACAAGGATTGCACATAAGAAAGGATTGGATTGGAACTCTGATCAAATCCTCTTCTTATGTGAAATCCCTGTAGTTACCACCAGCAACCCGCACAACTACAAGGATTGCACATAATGAACCGGAAACTTTCTGGTAGAAGCCGTTGATAGACTTTGCAATATCCGCAGATGGTTCTTCAAGCATGAACACCAATTCCGTCATACCGGATCAGCTCCCTCAAAAAAACCCTGCTTCCACAGATACCCCATTTGGTCCCCCTCTGCCATGTACGCGGCAATCTGTTCGTCATTCCTGGCACTTTTGATAATCGCGTAGCCGTTCTCCTTCACCAGCCAGAACACCTCATTTATGTCCAAGGCATTCAGAAAATCCGGTGAGTGCGTGGAGACAAACACCTGCCCTCCACGGTTGGCGTACATTCGGAATTCCTCGGCCAGTTCCCACAGGAGCTTCGGATAGAGCTGATTCTCAGGTTCCTCCACACATAACAGGGGATGCGGGGCCGGATCATACAGCAGAATCAGATAGGCAAACATTTTTATTGTGCCGTCGGAGACATATCTTGCAAGAAAGGGGTCTTCAAACGCACCGTCCCGGAACTTCAGCAATACCCGCCCCTCTTCTGTTGTTTTGGCCTCCACACTGTTGATGCCGGGTACTCGTTGGGAGAGTTTTTCCAGAATTTTGTCAAATATCTCACGATGCCGCCTGAAAAGAAATTCCGTAACCAATGACAAATTTTCGCCCTCAGTGGACAAATGCTCGGCATAACCGGCATTCTGTTCCGGTCGCGCCCGGACGATATGGAAATCGGATATGTGCCAGTTTTCAATCAGATCGCCCAGGGCCATGGCGGCCGGAAATCGTTGAAACTGGGCCAGTCCTTTGACGGCCAGCGTATCAGGAGACCTTAGCATAAGCGATTCGCGATTGAGCTCGGTTCCATCGCCCACTTTATCCAGCTCGTTTGTGACAGCCGTTCCCTTGCCTTTGGAAAAATCCAGAAAATGACAGGGCGGTCCGCTACTGCCCCGCCGGTATTTCAGGATTTCACGTTCAACCACAGGATAGCCCTCTTGCTCACTGATCACCAGAAAATAAGTCATCACCGGAGCGGATGGTTTTGGCCGGAATGTAATTTCGATTTCGATAGGCCCCTCTGCATTCCGGCTTCGAACTTCCTGAAATCCCCGACTTCCCCCCAATCGGGTTAACGCCGCGTGGACATTGGAGGCCAGAGCGTCTTTGAGAAATCCGAATATGCTGAAAAGCGTTGATTTCCCCGACCCGTTCGCGCCGACAATGGCGCACATCCGGGGGATATCCCGCATTTCAGCCTCCCGGAAGGCTTTGAAATTTTTCAGACGTATGGCTTTAATTTTCATATTTCTACTTCCACTATTCTTTGCTTCGACAAGCTCAGCGAACGACAGCCGGCCCCTGAGCTTGTCGAAGGGGCCGAAGGGGGGGGGAAATTTGTAACCAGTGCTTCCAGCATAGCGTTTCTGTTTTTTTCAAATCCGCCGATATGATAAAAATGCGCTCGGGTCAGGATATTAAATTTACTCCAAATGGTACTTAAATAGGTATTTTCACGATAGTCATTACTGTGCCAAGTTGATAAGATGAACCTGCTCCCGGATTTGCTGAGAAGTTCATTCAGTTTTACCTCATGTTTCTCATCCCAACTGTTGTAATAATCCGCGTGTCGCCCTATGTACGGTGGATCACAATAGATCATATCATTATCCGAAGCATTCATAACTGTTGTTTCAAAATCCTGACATTTGAACTCAAAATCATGATCATTCAGCAAGGTCTGAATGTATGAGACCTGATTAACGATTTTCGTTATGTATGCCTGCTGAAACCTTTGCGGTTTTCGACAGAACGGGACATTGAATCCGCCTTTTTTGTTGAACCGTATCATTCCGTTGAAACAGGAACGGTTCAGAAAAAGAAAATCCAGAGGATCATTGTTGCTGTTAAATCTTTCTCTTACCTCATAATAATAATCCTGTCCTTCTTTTTTAAGCGTTTCACCCTCTGCTCTGAGAAAATCTCTGACAAGATCAGAAGTTATTTTGCCGCGTTTTACTGAATTATAAAATTCGATCAGGTGAGGATTCGAGTCACACAAAACCGCTTTTTCAGGTCTGACATTATAAGCCACAACACCGGAACCCATAAACGGTTCTATCCATTTTCCTGCAAAGTTGTCGGGTATGATGGCCCTGATCCAGGGGACCAGTTTTGTTTTTATCCCTTGACATTTAATGGGTGGAACGGCTATCTTATTCATAAGAATCTTTCTTAGGTTTTCTTCATCTCTCACTTCATCCATACTTGTTTATGACAGCCGTCCGCCTTTGGAAAGGTGTGCCGTGATACAACAAACTTGTGTAACCCGATATGTTCACGGTCTTCACCCTGCATTTGGAAAATAATATGCATACCCAATTCAGTGACAAACTCCCTGCAATCCTCATTCCACGGTTTCTCCACCTCCAAATTTTCGACTCGCTCTCGTTTCATAGCTGCTACAAATTCATCAGGTTGTAGTTTTCCGACTAAAATCCATGGATCAAATTTCAGTTTTTTCCCGCTCTTGGGAGTGCTATAATTACACCAATAGTAATTTACAGCAAAATAACTTAATGTATAATCAGGCCGAGAGAATCCCAACTCCAGATCGCCATATCTCCATATATTCGGCTTCTTATATCTTTGTGAAACACTGCCTGCCAGATCAGGATCGCCCAGAATTGTCCTTACTGAATTCTGAGGCATTCCCAGCGCTGCTTTTCCAAATCCGCCTTTTACAGCTAAATCTTTTAAAGTATATGCAGATGGTTGTTTCAGATTAAAGCAGATGCCAGAGATGTCTCTGTTTCCACTATTCTTCAGATTCATCAGTGTGTCCGTCGCCTTTTTCAAGGATGATGTGAGCTAAAAGTCTCTGAATCACCTTTTTGACTTCATTTGAGCCAAGAATCTCCTTCAGTCCTTCGAGAAAGTTAGCCTCTGTCGCGCATGAAAAACTTTCCCAGTAATCATATTCATCATCATCGGGTATTACCAGAGGTTCAATATCCACAGGATAGATCGTATCAATGTTGTAAGAGATGATAAGTACCCCGAATGAATAATTGTCAAGTCTGGGGACTACAATTTCAAGAATATAGCAGAGATTTTTTTGACCTGTACGGTTCGCATCTGAACTTTCATACTCAGGACTGAGAAGTTCGCTCCGCTTTTTAATTTTAACTGTACAGGCAACATTTCTGACACGCCCTTGTAAGAATTTTGTCTTTTTCTGCAAAAGTGATGCCTGTTCCCATAGAATTGTAAAAGGTGTTTTTTCTTTTCCTGGTTCAGGGATTTCTCCCCATAGGTCTATTGTCATTTTATATACAGTTATACAGTTGGCTGTTTCAGATTAAAGGCATGTCCCTGCTTCCGCTATTCTTCAATTTCATCACCATGTGCCGGCTTTTCAATGCTGAGCTGAGATAAAAGTCTCTGAATCACCTTCCTGACTTCATCTGAAGAAAGAATCTGTCCCAGCATATCAACAAACTGATCTTCTGTTTCAAATTCATAATTCTGATCATGAACCAAGTCTATGATGCTGACAGGATAGATCGTCATTATTTTATAATAAATGATAAGCACACCGAACGAATAGCCGTCAAGCGCGGGTACTGAAATTTCAAGCAGATAAAAAAAACACTCCGAACGATCTTCACGTCTCACCCTTCTTACTCGTCCCTGTAACTTGTCGTTTGTCTGCTCTCCCAGAATCTCCGCCTGCTCCTGAAGGATTGTGAAAGGTGTTCGTTCATTTTCCGGCAACGGGATATCGCCCCATAAACTTTTTTTTACAGACATTTTCATATACCCGTCCGCTTTTCAAGACCGATTTGCCATAAAAGCCTCTGAATCACCTTTCTGACTTCATCCGAAGAAAGTATCCTTTTCAGCACATCAATAAGGTGATCTTCGTCATTGCATGTATATTCCTTATCGTGAACCATATCCTCAACATCCAAAGGATAAATCGGCATCAGTTCAAAACTGATTCTAAGTACACCGAATGAATAATCATCAAGTGCAGGCACCACAATTTCAAGGAGATAGTTAAAAAGCTCTGAACCTCTCGGACGTGCTGTGCTTAAGACATTCCCCATCAACTGATTCTCCGTCTTCTTTTCCAGAAATGATGCCTGTTCCATGAGTATTTCAACAGGTTTTGGTATCTCTGGCGGGGGACTCTCTCCCCATAAATCTCCTATAGACATCTTCTATGCCTCCTTTTCAATTTGAAGTTTGAAAAAAAGCGGTAAATGGTCGGAAAAAGATTTCTTATCAGGTATTCCAGTTTTAGATAACAGCGGTGTTCCTGAAATATTGTCAATGACTTTCAAATGATCATTCGAAAAAAAATCCAAAAGTTCCGGGCGTAAGAGAACCTGATCAAAGGTATTCCATATATAACATAAAGGAACAGATTTCCTGTAATAGTAAGTACCCGGAGGGCCTTCAGAACTATCACTCATTTTCCCCCACATGGGATTATAAAAAAATTGCCTCTTAACACCCCATACTTTTCTGCTCTTTTTTATGGTCAGCCTCCTGTCCATCAGTGCATGAAATCCTTCTGAATTCACAACGCCGTTTTCAAACGGATTCATGTTAAAGTCTCCCACAACGAGAGTCCGACAATGACCAACCTTACTTTCTGCTTTACGGATGAGGTCTGCATATCTCGGACACATGAGAGTCTGATTCTCTGAATCAAGATAAAGCTTACTGGGAAGGTGAACAGCCACAATCAGAATGTCCCAAACATTGGGCAGCTCTAATTTCCTAATTGCAATATTCCTTTCGTCCCGAACTGATTTGAAGTATTCAGCCGGAAACTTAACATAGAACCTCAGTTTCTTTGATAAGTCATGAGGCGCTTCAAATTTTGATACCTCATTTTTATTGAGCATGTCAAGCAGTTCTGCCTGTGGAATATTTGATTCGGCTAAAATCAGAATGTCAACTTCATGCTCACGGCATAGAGTTGTGACATGTTCTTTCAGAGGTTTGCCTCTTAAATTCCAAAACAAAAAGTTTATCATATCTTCTCTGTCCCATATATTCATATTGTTCTGATAAAAGAAACCCTGTGACAGATATCTCTGATAGAAATTTCAACTCTGACAGACCTCAGCGTCAGGCACTCATCCAAGTTAAAATACTCCTGAAGCCGCCAAGTTCCGTCATCTTCTTTGAAAAAATATTCGATATGCCCCCTTGCCTGATCGATTAGCACATAATCTTTCAATGTCTTTATATTTCGATACAAAGCAAATTTCGTACCTCTGTCATAATCTTCTGTGGAATCCGATAAGACCTCCGCGATCATTATCGGATTTGTGATCGTATCCTTGCGCTGTTCGGCAAACTCAAGCTCCCCGCAAACCACAGCAACATCCGGATAGGTATAATGCTTATCTTTATCGACTTCAACCCGTAAATCACTTGCAAATGCCTCGCAAATCTCTGTTTTTGAATCCCAAGTTGAGCAGCCCCGTAAGATCAACGGTGATCCGATTATGATCCGGAGTGCCGCCTGCCATGGAAAATATTTCGCCGTGAAAGTATTCACCTTTATGTCCGGCTCCCTCTATTGCAAAATATTCTTCAGGGGAAAAAAACTTCTTATCCGGTTTTAACATCTATAAAACCTTTCTTTTATGGTTTCATACGCGAATTAAGGGTTAAAATCAGCTTCCTGTGATTCGGCTTTATACACAACAGATTCCCAATTCCTACGGCACTTCCACCGAATCAAAAATCCGCCCAATAATATCCTCTGTGGTAATATCCTCAGCCTCAGCCTCATAAGTCAGGATGATCCTGTGCCGCAGGACATCCGCCGCGACGGTTTTCACATCCTGGGGAGTGACATACGCCCTCCCTTGGAGAAACGCGTAGGCTCTGGCAACCAAGCTCAGAAAAATGGTCGCCCTGGGGGAAGCTCCGAACTGAATGTAATTGGAAATGTCAATATTATAATCCTCCGGATTCCGGGTGGCAAAGATGAGATCAACAATATAATCCTTGAGCTTTTCATCCATATATATTTCCTTCATAAGCAACCCGATTTCATTCAGCTGATCCGGATCAAGGACCTGTTTCACCTCAGACGGGTCTTCAAACCCCACCCGCTTCATAATCTCTTTTTCTTCGGCTTTGTTCGGATAATCGATGATCAGCTTGAGCATGAACCGATCCACCTGGGCCTCGGGCAGCGGATAGGTGCCCTCCTGCTCAATGGGGTTCTGTGTGGCCATGACAAGGAACGGATCGGAAAGTTCGAATGTGGTTTCACCGATCGTAACCTGCTGCTCCTGCATGGCTTCCAAAAGCGCGGACTGGACTTTGGACGGCGCACGGTTGATTTCATCCGCAAGAATGATATTATGGAAGATCGGCCCCTTTTTAATGGTGAAATCCGCAGTTTTGGGCCGATAAATCTCTGTTCCGATAAGGTCCGCCGGCAACAGGTCCGGCGTGAACTGAATTCGCTTGAAATTGGCTTGGACGGTCGCGGCAAGGGCCTTGACAGCGCTCGTCTTGGCCAGCCCCGGGACCCCCTCAATGAGGATATGCCCCTTTGACAGAAGCCCCATAAGGAGCCCGTCAATCAAATCCCGCTGCCCCACAAGGATCTTTCCGATTTCGCTTCTGATGCTGTTAATCAGCAGGTGTTTATCTTCGATCTTCTCTTTTAATTCTTCGACTGCCAATGTGTAATCTCCTTTCAACTTCAAAGTTCTTTCACCAGTTTAGGGCATCATCCCCCGAAGTTTTGGAAATCTTCGCGCTGATTTGGAGATCAGCCCTTCAAAGTTTCCGAAACTTTGGAGGTTTTTACACAGAAATATGTTCAAGTATATCTAAAAGTTTGAAACGTGTCCGGCTGCCTTTGAAAATGACCCATAATTCAGGAAAATTTACGCTGGAAGGGACATTCTGGTTGCGGGATGTTGATTTGACATCACAGAAACTTTTGAT
>JAUCGI010000101.1 GCA_030378035.1 Desulfobacterales bacterium HSG2 | reverse complement strand
GAGGAGGAGAGCATGAAAAAACTCGGTCTTGCCTGATTTGGCAGGGCTTTCCGAAACTCCGCTCTCATCCTGTTCCGGAACCGGGTGTTCCGAAGAGAGGAGAGTTCTGTCCGGAAGACCGGATTTCTGGCAGTTTTTTTCCAAAAATTCTGTAAAAGGCATTTTAAACCCCCTCAGATCATAAAATTTTAACCCCGTACCAGACTGCGGGGTAATCTGTCGAAAGAGAAATTCAGCAGATACTAATTAGCAGTCAAAATCGGCCTTTTACAAAATTTTACAAACGATTAGTTCTTTACAACCTTGATTTATATGGTAAAAACAGTTTATGCGTAGGCTCTTTATTTTACTCAGAATTAACAATTAGATCAGCAACTTTATGTTGCACCCACTCCGCGCCGAGGGTTACGCCATTCCTAATATACGGTTTTAAAAAATGATTCCATATCGGTTCCAGACGTGCGACAATAACGCTGTTGCCCCATACAGACAGTCTTTCAAATTTAAATGTGATATTCCAATTATTTCCGACAAGCGCAGAAGAACTGGCAGGTGCTGTAAATTCACAGTTCTGTGTTAGGGAAAAAGGAAGCTTCATTAAAAAATCTCCAACCGATATGCAGCAAATATTTTTTCCCTGTTTCCCTCGTTCAGACCGTCCCACACAGTCACATGATATGAATATTCAGGCAGTTGGAAAAACAAGTATTTATTTTGAAGTTTTTTTATCCCGATTTTCTCCAGACCGGACTTTATTCCCGCATACAGTTCCGAGTCCGATTCACCGACAGAACACCTGAGTCTTTTTATATTTTTGTCATTTCCGGCAGTTGCAAGATTATTTTCATTCGGATTGTCGAAAAGAAGAGAAAATCCCGCATAACATTTAAAGCCGATTTTTGAATTAGTGATTTCAAACATAAACCCTCTCCAATTTTAAAGGACATAACCATAAGGATAAGCAGTGTCCAAATGACATCTGCTACATTCTCCGGTTGGAAAGTATGAAATGATTTTTCTTTCAGCATTCATGTTAAGTGGCAGCGGGTTTTAGCTGAGACATTCAACTGAGAACCCGCCCTCGCCATTTGTTCCAGCCGAGGATTATATTTTTCTTTAAATCTGAAGGTCTTTCATTTCATAATTCCTTTAAATCTTCTGTAGATTCTTGAGTCAGCATTCTTCAGATGTGTAAGAATAGTTAGTCAACTTCACGAAATGAAATTACACTTGAGGTTGTTACTGGCACAATTAATGTATCACCATTCATACCTGCAACCGCAGGACAAGAAATTAGTCCCGGTGTATTGCCTGCTGCTGCGATTATTGCAATACCTTCATTAGCAGCTTTTAAAGCGGCTTTACAAATAGAGCATTCCCCTTTACACCGGAACAAACCCCATTTCTTTGAATACACACCTAAGCTGAGATTTGCTATTATTTCGACGTCGTGCATTTTACTGAAGTCGATTAGCCATTCTATACCCTTTATTAAATTCTCAGGTGAACCTCTTCCATCACTTTCAACAACTTTAATGTTTAGCATTCTCGGTTTGAACAGGCTATTTTCTCTTACAAGAAGGGCACAAACTGTACCATGACCATTCAAATCCTCAACACCCTCTCCGGTAAAGTCCACTGACTGTTCAATACAACCCTGAAGACGTGGATGATCATGCATGAAACCAGTATCAAGTATAGGAATAAGTATATTCCTGTTTGCCGGCTGTGATTGTAAAAACACTTTGAATTCAGGCCAATCTTTTTCAAAACTTTCTTCCCGAACACCTTGTTGCTGCATATATTCCAATTTCGCTAGTTCTTTTAATCTTGGGTCATCGCTAATACGAAATGGAACAAAATACCTATTATTCATAGAATCCTTGAGACGCTTTAGAAGCAAGTGTGACTCTTCTGGCGTGACGTTCAAAATTTCAACAGTTCTGTTTCCCATATGTGTAAACCTCTATCCGATGATAAATGACAATACAAGCAGAATAATCCCTAAAGCACTTAACAGTATCAAGGGTAAACCAAGCATTTCTGAAATCTTTTCAGTGATATCCAACTTTCTGGCGCTAAAAACCTCAACATCCTTTGGAAGACGAACAGCAATAACTCCGGCTAAAAGAGCTCCGGTAATCATAATTATAAGACCTGTATCGATAGCTTTAAAGGTGATATTATTCCAAGTAAATTCAAATGTTGTTACACCATTTATGTCTAAAATAGAGACGATAACGCCAGTAGCGGTCATAATAATACCTAACCATATCAAGACCGTAAATGTAATAGATATTCTTCTTCTTCTCCTACTATTCTTCTTCTTTCCACTTTTTCGACTCATTAGAATTATGGCCTTTCTATGACATGACTTTCGGGTAAATACGATTTTTTGTTGCATTCAAATGATAATTTTATAAATATTAAATTGTTAGAGTCAGGGAATTTTTCAAACTCCCAATATCTCTCCCGACAACCATCCAAATCTTTCATCAAACCCTGAATGCGTTCGACATTATAATAGTCCTGTCGCCGAGTCAATGGGGTAAACGGAGTATTTACGGGGGACATTTGCCCCTGCGAAGGTTGCAATCTTCAGGCCCCTTAATATTCCAACGACGAGCCGACTCTTCCACCAAACCCTGAATGCGTTCAACAGTATAATAGCCCCATCGTCGGGTCAATGGGGTGAACGGAGTATTTGCAGGGGAATATTTGCCCCTGCAAAGGCTGCAATTTTCAGAACCCATGTCTTCCACCAAACCTTGAATGTGTCCAACAGTATAATAGCCCCATCATCGGGTCAATGGGGTAAACGGAGTATTTACGGGGGGACATTTGCCCCTGCGTAGGTTGCAATCTTCAGCCATGTCTTCCACCAAACCTTCAACAATATAATAGCCCCATCATCGGGTCAATGGGGTAAACGGAGTATTTACGGGGGAACATTTGCCCATGCGAAGGGTTCAATTTGACCATCATTCGGCATTCAGCAAGGTCTTTTTTTTTCCGGACATACAGGAGGTGAACATGACGGCAGATTTTCGCCGGCCTGTTCCGACAGAGGAAAGAAATTCGGGTAAATCGGGTTTAGGGGTTAGGCAAAATTCGGGGTAATTTGGCGGCCTGATGTGTGTTGGAGGCGGAGCCTCCTGCCATGCGTTACGAGGCCGGAGCCTAGGCGGAGCCTCGTAACGAGAGAAACGGATAAGAAAGGATTGTGGCCGACCACGTTGAGCCGGGGACGCGTAATCCTTTCTTATCCACAATCCGTGTAGATAAACACTCAATCCGTGCAGATTTAATCCTCCTGAAGCTCCTTCAACCCCGCATAATGATCCAAAGCCTCCGGATTCTTCAGCGCATCCTTGTTAAGCACAGCCTCTCCCTGTATGGTCTTCTTGACCGCCAGCTCAACCTTTTTCATATTCAGGGTATATGGCACATCCGGGACCTCGATAATCTTGGCCGGAACATGGCGCGGTGAGGCATTGGTGCGGATGGTCTTCCGGATCTTGTTTTTCAGATCATCGGTCAGTTCATGCCCGCTGGCTATTTTGACAAACAGGATCACCCGGACATCGTTTTTCCAATTCTGCCCGACCACCAGGCTGTCCTCAATCTCATCGAGCATCTCCACCTGACGATAAATCTCAGCCGTGCCGATACGGACGCCCCCGGGATTCAGGGTGGCATCGGATCGCCCGTACATGGTTATGCCGCCCCGGTCGCTGATTACGATATAGTCGCCGTGACGCCATACGCCCGGATACACATCGAAATACGCCGAGTGATATTTCTTCCCCTCCGGATCATCCCAGAAATAAATGGGCATGGAGGGCGCGGGTGCGGTGCAGACCAGTTCTCCCTGATCATTATACACCGGCTTTCCGTTTTCATCAAACGCATACACTTTCATGCCCAGACCCCGGCACTGGAGTTCTCCCGCATAGACCGCACCCATGGGATTGCCCAGGCCGAAACAGCCGTTGATGTCCGTGCCGCCGGCAATGGAAGCCAGTTGAATGTCCTTTTTTATCTCCTCATAGACAAACTCAAAACCTTCCACCGGAAGCGGCGAGCCTGTGGAGAGCAAAGCCCGGACAGATGAAAGATCAAATTTATCCTTCGGCTTCAGCCCGGAATTCATGAGCGCGGCAATGTATCCCGCACTGGTTCCGAACACGGTGATCTTCTCCTCCTCTGCCATCTGCCACAGGGCCTCCGGACCGGGATGGAACGGATTGCCGTCGAACAGGGTCAGGGTCGCACCCACGGAGAGGCCGCAGGTGAGCCAGTTCCACATCATCCAGCCGCAGGTGGTGAAATAGAAGAGGTTATCCTCCCGCTTGAGGTCCGTGTGGAGGATATGCTCCTTCATCTGATGGATGAGAATGCCTCCCGCGCTCTGAACCATGCATTTGGGCAGACCGGTGGTTCCTGACGAGTACATGATATACAGGGGGTGGTCAAAGGGGAGCTGCTCAAATTCGATCTCCGGATCGGGTTCGGGTGCCTTGAAATCATCGTACATTACGGCATTGGGCACATTGCTGATATCCGGAGTCTGGTCCGTATAAGGAACCACCACGACTTTTTCAACAGAGTCAATCTGCTTCAGAATATCAGAGATCCGCTCCAGGCTGTCCAGTTTTTTGGTTTTGAAAAAATAGCCGTTGGCAGTGAAGAGCACCTTGGGCTGAATCTGGCCGAACCGGTCCAGGACACCTTTGATGCCGAAATCCGGGGAGCAGGAGGACCATGCTGCCCCGATGCTGGCCGCCGCGAGCATGGCGATAATCGATTCCGGCATATTGGGCATAAAGCCCACAACCCGGTCTCCGGTCTGAACGCCGGCCGCCCTGAGCGATTTGGCGACGCGGGAGACTTCGTCATACAGTTCTGCATAAGTGAGTCTCCGATTGACTTGGTCCTCTCCGCGAAAAATCAGAGCGGTCTGTTCATCTCTGTACCGAAGCAGATTCTCCGCAAAATTAAGCCGCGCACCCGAAAACCATTTGGTGCCCGGCATCTTGTTCACATCGTCAATCACCTGATCAAACGGTGCTGATGCCTTGATCTCTGCAAAATCCCACATCTCCGCCCAGAACTCGGGAATATTCTCCACCGACCATTGCCAGAGTTCCTTAACATCCGTAAAATTCTTATTATACTTTTTATTCACCCCGGTCATGAAGGAGTACATGTTGGTCTTTTTAACCTGCTCCTCCGAGGGTTTCCACAGTAGTTTGTCCATAATTGTCAGTTGTCCGTTGTTGGTTGTCAGTTGTTGGTTGTCAGTTGTTGGTTGTCAGTTGTTGGTTGTCAGTTGTTGGTTGTCAGTTGTTGGTTGTCAGTTGTTGGTTGTCAGTTGTTGGTTGTCAGTTGTTGGTTGTCAGTTGTTGGTTGTCCGTTGTCCGTTGTCCGTTGTCCGTTGTCAGAGGATCGCAGACTGATAATTCAACTGACAACCGACAACTGACAACAAACAACTGACAACAAACAACTGACTATTTCCCATATATTACGGCTAAGATAGTGGCCTTCCCGCTTTTGGAGGCAATCCAGTGCGGTGTGTTGGAGAGGTAATAGGCACTGTCCCCGGGTTCCAGTTCAAAGTGATCTTCCGCAAGCTCCAGCGCGACGGTTCCGTTCAGCACATAGACAAACTCCTCGCCGTCATGGATGGAGACTTCCTTTTCAGAGGTTTCCTGTAGTTGCACAATCAGCGGCTCCATGCTCCGTCCCTTTACTTCCGGCGCAAGGCTCTTGTAAGAATAGATATGCTTCTGACCTTTCCCGGAGGTGGATCGGGATACGGACTTCTGATCCTTCATACGGGTAATGACATAAGGCTTGTCTCCGGCTCCGGAGATCACTTGGCCAAAGGCCGCGTCAAGGGATTTGGACAGTTTCATGACCGTCCCCAACTGGGGAGAAACTTCACTGCTCTCGATTTTGGCCAACAGATCAGCCTCAAATCCGGTTCTGGAAGAGAGCTCCTCAAGAGAAATCCCCTTCTCCTCTCTCAGAGATTTAAGCCGTCGTCCGATTTCAACAACACCCTCCTGTCCCGATTCCGATATGTCTCCGGTCAGATCTTCAAAATAATCCACATTGATATGAGGCTTCTGATCTTTTGTTTCCATATTGCTTTCTCCATAAATTACGAAATTATAACGGATTTAGAGGAATCCGTGAACTTCTCTTGCTCTTGCTCTTTATCTTGCTCTTGCTCTTGCTCTTGCTCTTTATCTTTATCTTGCTCTTGCTCTTTATCCTGCAAGATAAAGAGCAAGATAAAGATAAAGATAAAGATAAAGATAAAGAGCAAGATAAAGATAAAGATAAAGAGCAAGAGCAAGAGGGATCCCCGAAAACCGCCATAATCAGGTTAAAGTTATCCGAATTCCTGTCTCTTACGGACGATACTGCTCAGGCAAAACCGCTTTCTCTCCCCATTCTTTGGGCAGCAACTGTTTGGGGTCTTCCCCGAATTTTTCTTTGCGCTTTGCCAGACCGGGACGGGCAAATCTCGGGTGCCCTTCTTTCAGGGTTCTGCCGTTAAGGATCGCCTCGGAGCGCAGTCTGCGGCCCATGGTCCGTTCCATTTGTTTGCCGAGCCAGAGAATACGGTCCACATCATATCCGTGTTCGATCCCCATCTCGTCAATCTGAACCAGAGTGTCCTCCAGCGTCACCAGTCCCACATACCGGGGATCATCGTAATAATACTCGCCTGTGCCCTTGACCGGGCAGTCATCCAGGAAGTTGGCAGGCTGTCCGCCCAGGCCGCCCAGCGTTGCCTCAAAATTGGTGATACCGGCCTGAAGCGCGGCAAGTACCGATGCTGACGCCATCCGCTTGGTCTCATGGAAATGGGCGATATGGAGACGGGTATCCGGCATCTCATCCAAGATCATGGAGAAATAGCGATACACATCCGGGGCTGACGCGCTGCCGTCATGGTCTGCGTGTTCCACATCATGAGCGCCGATCTCAAGCCACCGTTTGGTGAACTCCACCGCATCCTTCATGTCCGTGGCGCCGCCAATGGGGCTTCCCCAGATGGTGCTGACTGTGCCGCACATCTTGATGCCCGCATCGTTGCATTTTTTTATAGATCGCTCGCATTCTTTCCAGTAGTCCGGAAGGGTGGTCCCGGAGTTGGCAAAATGGTGCTCCTCCTCAGTGGAGACCATCATCAGGATACGATCCGGTCCAATCCCTTTCTCTTTCAGTGCAATGGCCCGCTCCACGGATTTCTCGCGGATGGTGATGCAGGTGAGACAGATATCACCGTAATTAATCCCTTTCCGCTCGCACTTCTTTTTAAAACGGTCGCTCCTGAGATGCGTCAGCAGATCCTCCGCATCCCGGAACTGGGGCATAAGATGGGGATTTCCCAGGTTGGTCACCTCAATATCGCGGCACCCTGCGAAAATCAGTTCCTCAAGATAAAATTTCTTTGCCTCTGTGGATACGAATATCTCCTCATGCTGAAAACCGTCACGGATGGTTATATCGCCAATGGTCACTTTTTTGGGCATACGGGGGAAAATTTTCCAGTAATCATATTCTGTCATAATATTGTCTCTCCTTTGGTGTTTTGTATTTGGTGTTTGGAACTCAAGCATCAAGCATCAAGCATCCAATATCAAGCATCAAGCATCAAGCATCAAGCATCCAATATCAAGCATCAAGCATCAAGCATCCAACATCAAGCATCAAGCATCAAGCATCAAGCATCAAGCATCAAGCATCAAAACCTGACATTTCCGAAAGCGGGATCGCCGATGGGCTGTAGCAGGCTGACTTCAAAGGCCATGCCGAGCCAGTCCCGGATTTCTGAAAATTTCAGGACACGGTCGTTTAATATGCGGGAGCCGCAGTAGAAGGGATGGGCCTCGCCGTCATATTTTTCGATCATTTTTTCGCTGAATGCCTGCTTCTCCTCCGGGGTCATGGGGTTCCCTTTGGCTTCCCGATTTCTCTCTTCAATGGAAAGAAGTACGCCTGCCGCGCTTCGTCCGCTCATGACGCCGGTGCGCGCCCGCATGGTGGAGAAGAGGAAATGGGGTCGGTATGCCCGACCGCACATGCCGTAATTGGCCGCGCCGTTATCCGGGCCGATCACCAGTTGGATACGCGGCACCTGCGCGCAGGAGACTGACCGAACCATGTCTGAGCCGTATTTTCCGATGCCCTGATGTTCGGAATCAGATCCCACCATGTATCCCGGAGCATTCTGGAGAAAAAGCAGGGGAATCTTCTCCTGGGAACAGCGGACAATCCATTCGGCAGCTTTTCGGGCGGCTTCGGCAAAAATAATGCCAACGGAATTGGAGGCAATCACGCCCACAGGGATTCCCTTGATTCGGATTTTGCCTGCCAGAATGTTGTCACCCCGTCCCGGCGCGTAATGCTGTTTGTATTCGATAAAGGAACTGTCATCGGCAATCGCTTCCAGAACCTTCCGTCCGACAATGCCCTTATGCATTACGGACGGCATCAGGTCATACATGCTCTCCGCAGAAGTTTTGGGCGGGACCTCGTCATAGCGGTGGGAATGAAGTTTCTGGGGCGGTTCCAAGGAAAGGATATCCCGGACCCGCTTCACTGCTTCTGACTGATTGCCGCAGAAATGATCCGCTCCCCCTGAAACATGGGTGTGAACCTTGGCACCGCCCAGGTCCTCTGCGGAAATATCCTCACCGGTGGCCATCTTCACCAAAGGCGGGCCGCCCAGGAAAGAATAGGACATCTTGTCAATCATCACCGACTGACAGGCCATGAAAACGATATAAGCCCCGCCGGCAGTGTTGCCGCCGGTACTCATGGTGACCTGTTTCAGTCCCTTTGCGGACATGCGGGCCATGTTATAAAACATGGATCCGAAATGTCCGTCATCCGGAAACACATCCGCCTGCATCGGCAGAAACGCGCCGCCTGAATCGGCAATATAGACACAGTTCAGCCCGCACCGCTCGGCAATGGCCTGGCCGCGCACATGTTTCTTCAAAGTGATGGGAAAATAGGTCCCGGCCTTGACCCGGCTGTCATTACCGAAAATCATGGTCCAGTTGCCGTTAATTTTCCCGATACCGGTCACAAGCCCGGCACAGGGCACATCCTCAATCCCGCCCGGATAATTCACGCCAAACCCGGCAATGCGGCTCAGTTCAAAAAACTGGGTCCCCGGGTCAATCATCTCCTCAATCAGTTCCCTGACCGGACGCTTCCCCTTCTTTTCCAGCCGATCCACCGCTTTCTGTCCCCCCGGCCATGTTGCCTCATGGACCCGCTCGTCCAGTTTTTTCTCTTCATTTTCCCAAAAAATTCTGTTTTCGCTCATAATATTCCGATCCTTTTTTCTTAACAATTATTACTAATCATTAACTGCACAGATAAAATCTGTGGGCGAATCTGCCAAAGCCCGTAACAAAATGTTCCGAGCGCCTGTGATGTCCCTGTCCGCCATTGATCCGTCTGTCAGTCTTATCCATTTTGCGCCGCCCACCTTCCTGACTTCGCCGGTCTGCGGATGTGTCTTGCTGGTGTAAGCCTCACAGCAGTCGGCAACTACAGCGCCGTTTTGTGATGCCTTCCATCTCAGAATTCCTTTAAACCTGTAGTGAGAAAAAGTCAGCATCATCCGGGCGGTTTTTTTCCTGATCTTACGGCCGCCTTTCAAAGTCATCTGACCTGTCTCAAACGTCGGCAACAGAATCACACTGAAATTATCAGTCAGAAATTTCGCAGTTTTGTAATGGAGCTCGGTTATCATATCTCTGATTTTGGCCCGCATTCGGCGGGTTGCCTTTGTCAGTGACCGCCGTTTCTGCTTGTTTTTACACCTGTCTCTTTTGGAAATCAGATTATCCAAATGGCAACACAGTCTCTGAATGCGGGAAAAATCACCTTTGCCAATATTTCCGCTGAAATCCGGCGAATAAAAAGAGATGAATGACCGCACCCCCGGATCAAGGGCAACTACGGGACCTTGGTTCTCGGTCTTCCGCAGTTTTTCTGTATGGGGCACAGCCAGCCACCACTTCTCATATCGCCAGACCAAGCGGGAATCCTTCGGGCATTCCGGCAAATCCTCATGGAAATACAGACCTTTTCCTGAAATTCTCGGATAAATGCCTGTCTTCCTAATCGCACTCTTGGGAATAAAACAGGACTGCTCAGAATTTTTTCTTGCTCTGAACTTAGGTCGTCCGTTAGCCTTGAAAAATGCCTGATGAGCCTCTTTCACAGCTATCCCTTTTATCTGATACGGAACATCGCTGCACCATGCCGGGAGTATCTCTATCATATCTTTTTTAATATCCATCCATGACGGTGTGAAGCCGACACATGACCGGATATAATCAATCGTCTGATTGAAAACATACCTTGAAATGTCAGTCCAGTGCTTAAATATCTTTTTCTGCGGACTTGTCGGAGAAAGCCTCACCAATTTTGTTTTTGTAACCTCGGAGGCCATGCATTCTGCAAGAAAAGACATGTAGGACGGTGAGCAGATCCTGAACAGGCTCCTGTCCGGGTGAGATATCAGATTTGTCGAGAACCACGAGTTTTCCATAGGGGATATCAATAATCCGTCTGACAAGATCGGTGCCGAAACGGGAGAGTCTGTCTTTGTGGGCAGAAACAGCCCCGAGCTTATCTCCGTCAGTCGCTCGTTCCAAAACGGTTTTAATATCCTTTCGCCTGACACCGCTGCCGACATCTCTGATGATTTCCGCTTCGGGGAATCTGCCCCGCATATATTCCGCCTGTCTCCGAAGGTCATCCTTCTGCTTACAGCCTGACACTCTCCAATAGCAGATTTTCTGAACGGTTTTACTCTCATTAAGGTAAGCTCTGACATCGTATTTTCTTTGTTCCGAAGCTGTTGTTTTAAAAAAACTTATTCACCTTTATACACCGGTTTCCGTTTCTCCCGAAATGCCGCAAGCCCTTCCAGACGGTCCTGTGTGGGGATGGTTACCCAGTAGGCGTTGGATTCAATGGCAAGACCCGTGTTAAGGTCGGTTTCGAGTCCGTAATTGATGGCGTATTTGGCCTGCTCAATGGCAACAGGGCCGGTTTCACAGATCATGGATGCCATCTTCATGCATTCATCCAGCAGATTCTCCGGCGCGCAGACCTGATTCACCAGACCGATGGAAAGGGCTTCCTGTGCATCCACACGCCGGCCTGTGAAAATCAGTTCCTTGGCTTTGCCCCGTCCCACAAGACGCGGAAGCCGCTGGGTCCCCCCCGCGCCGGGTATGATGGCCAGACGGGTCTCTGTCAGCCCCATGGAGGCTGTCTCTGCCGCAATGCGAATATCGCTGGCCAGGGCGAGTTCCGTACCGCCACCCAGAGCGACACCGTTGACAGCGCCGATTACCGGTTTGTTCAGTTGCTCAACGCACATAAAGAGATCGCGTATGGTAAAGATAAACTCTTTCACCTGAATGGGCGTGAGCGTCGCACGCTCTTTGAGATCCGCTCCCGCACAAAATGCCTTTTCCCCTGCACCCGTGATGATAACAACCCGTATCTCCGGCCTGAACCGCAGAGCATCAATCTGCTCTTTGAGGGCGCGGAGCATTGCAAAATTGAAAGAATTCATCACCTGGGGGCGATTCAGCGTGAGTATGGCAACGCTCTCCTTTTCTTCGATCAGAAGTACACTATCGTTCATTCCTACCGATCCTTTTCTTCTTAAGATTATAACTCTGTCCGTAAACGTGAACGTGCTCGTGAACGTGAACTCAAATTTTAACATTCATTTTCGGACAAGTCTCAGCTTCACGTTCACGAGCACGAGCACGTTCACGAGCACGAGCACGTTCACGTTCACGGGTTTACGCAGTTTCGATATTGGCCTCATCCTCCCGATCCAATTCCTGCGTAGCCAGATCTCTCAACTTGTATTTCTGAATCTTGCCGCTGGCTGTGGTGGGGTATTCATCCACAAACAGAAAAAACTCAGGTATCTTGTGAAATGCAATCTTGTCCTTGCAGAATGCTTTCATCTCCTCCTGGTCAGCAGATTCGCCGGGCTTCAACTGAATAAACGCGGCCACTTCCTCTCCGTATTTCCGGCTGGGGATTCCCACAACCTGCACATCCTTGATCTTGGTATGCGTGTAAAGAAATTCCTCAATTTCACGGGGATAGATATTTTCACCGCCTCGGATGATCATATCCTTGATCCTGCCGGTAATCTTGCAATATCCTTCCTCATCCATGATGGCAAGATCGCCTGTGTGGAGCCAGGAATCATTATCAATCGCCTCCGCGGTGGCTTCGGGATTTTTATAATACCCCTTCATCACATGATACCCGCGTGTGCAGAGTTCGCCTTGGACGCCGCGGGGGGTCTCTTCACCGGTCAGCGGATCGACGATTTTGACCTCCACCTCGGGGAGCGCCCGTCCCACCGTGCTGACACGTCTTTCCAAGGAATCACTCGTCCGCGTCATTGTTATGCCCGGGGATGCCTCGGTCTGGCCGTAGGTGATGCACATTTCACTCGCGCCCATGTCGCTGACCACCTGCTTCATCACCTCAATGGGACAGGGGGAACCGGCCATGATGCCTGTTCGCAAATGGGAGGTGTCATACTTCTTTCCCTTCATCTCCTCAAGTTCGGCGATGAACATGGTGGGAACACCGTGAAGGGTCGTACATTTGGATGCCTGGATGGTTTCCAGAACGGCATCCGGTTTGAATGCTTCCACAGGTGCCATTGCAGATGCGGAGACTACACAGGTCAGTGTCCCGAGAACGCATCCGAAACAGTGGAAGAAAGGAACCGGGATGCACATCGTATCTTTTGAGGAGAGCTGCATACACCCGCCCAGACTCTTGGCATTGCCGATCAGATTCGTATGGGTAAGCATAACGCCCTTGGGAAATCCGGTGGTACCCGATGTGTATTGCATATTGATCGCATCGTCCGGAGTCATGGAATCCTGGCGCGCTTGGAGTTCGGCGTCGGAGACATTCTTCCCCATCTCAAGAATATCATTCCAGTTATACATTCCCGGATGTTTCTCTTCCCCGATAAAAATCACATTTTTAAGTTTGGGCAGTTTTTCACTCTTCAGTTTTCCGGGTTCGCTGTCTTTCAGCTCAGGGCAGACATCATAGACGACCTTGATGTATTCATCGGCATCCCTGACGCCGCCGATCAGAAGGAGCGTTGTGGAATCAGACTGTTTCATGAGATATTCCAGCTCAAAACTGCGATAACTGGTGTTCACTGTCACCAGAACAGCGCCCATCTTACCGGTTCCGAACTGGGTATAAACCCATTCCGGCACATTGTTGGCCCATATCGCGATATGTTCGCCCCGTTCCGCGCCCAGGGCCATGAAGCCTTTGGCAACATCATTGCACTTATCCCTGAACTCTCGGTAATTATAGGTAATCCCAAGATTATGATACTCCAATGCCTTGCTGTCGCCAAACTGTTCCGCAACAAGATCAACCAATTGCCCGATGGTGGTTTTTCCAACTTCATACTGTGGTAACTGCATAAAAAGCTCTCCTTTTTTCTGATTATGACGGATTTAGGGATCCCTGTGAACATGCTTGTGACGTTGAACATGAACATTCATTTATGGATAAGTTCAAGTTTACGTTCACGTTCACGTTCAAGTTCACGTTTACGTTCAAGTTTAACAACCGATATACCGGGAAATAACGATTCTCTGAACTTCGGACGTGCCTTCTCCGATATCTAAGAGTTTCTGGTCCCTGTAAAAACGCTCCACATCATACTCTTTCATCAGACCGTATCCGCCGTGAATCTGAACCGCATGGTTTGCAACCCTTCCCATGAGTTCCGAGCAGTAGAGTTTTGCCATGGCCGCCTCTCTTTCAAAGGGCCGGTTGTTGCTTCTCAGCCAGCATGCTTTGTACATCAGGTTTCTGGCGCATTCGATCTCCATGGCACAGTCTGCCAGCTTAAACGCGACCGCCTGAAATTTGCTGATCGGCTGCCCGAACTGCTCCCGCCCTTTGGCATACTTCAGAGCCATTTCATAAGCCCCCTGCGCGCCGCCCAGCCCCATCGCGCCGATGGAAAGCCGTCCGCCGTCAAGGGTTTTGAGCATCTGGTGAAAACCGTCTCCGGGCTTGCCAAGTATGTTCGCTTCGGGGACACGCAGATCGTCAAAATAGAGCTCGGCAGTGTTGGAGGCGCGCCACATCATTTTTTTGTGCATGGGAACGGCTTTGAAGCCTTTCATGCCGTTTTCCACGATAAAGCAGGTGTATTCCGGCTTGCCGCTGGGCCGTGTGCCGGTAATGGCCTGGACCGTCACGCCCAGGGTCATATCGCAGGCCGCATTGGTGATAAAAATTTTGGAACCGTTCAGGACCCACTCGTTTCCATCTTTCACAGCCGTGGTTTTGCTGCCGCCGGCATCGGAGCCGGCTGTCGGTTCTGTGAGACCGAACCCCCACAGGGCCTCTCCGCGGCACAGGGGCGGCAGGTATTTTTTCTTCTGCTCTTCCGTGCCGAAGTAATGCAGCGGACCGATTCCCAGGGAATTCCCTGCCGCGACAGTGGCTGCCTGGGACCCATCGACCCGTGCGACCTCTTCAACCGCGATAATATAGGAAAGGTAATCCATTTCCTGACCGTCATATTTTTCAGGAACAAACATGCCGAACAGACCGATTTCCCCCATTTTTTTGGTCAGTTCGACGGAAAATTCCTCTTTTTCATCCAGTTCTGCCGCTATCGGAGCGATTTCGCTCTGGGCAAATTTCCGGACCTCTTTCCGAATCATCTCCTGCTCTTTGGTTAAATCAAAATCCAATGCTGCCTCCTTTCAAAAAAATCAGGGCTTGTCAGAATTGTTGCACAAGGTTTGCGCTATATATTATAAATCCGTTCTGAACGGATACGTTTTTTGATTTTACCGACCGCTCGTTAGGTCGAATAAAAATGCTTATTTCACGGATAAATCGGAATGTCAAGAGAAAATATTCATGTTTTCCGATTTTGTTTTACCGACCGTTCGTTAGGCCGAATAAAAATGCTTATTTCACGGACAAATCGGAATGTCAAGAGAAAATATTCAGATTTTCCATTTTTTTACCGACCGCTCGTTAGGTGAAATAGTAAGTGCCTATTTTGGCATGTCAAGAAAAAATATTCATGTTTTCCGATTTTGTTTTACCGACCGCTCGTTAGGCCGAATAAAATTGTTTGTTTCATGGATAAATTGGAATGTCAAGAGAAAATATTCATTTTTTTACCGACCGTTCGTTAGGCGGAATAACAAGTGCCTATTTTGGCTGTGTACAGGACAAAAAACTTCGGATGCATAGAAAACCAGCGCGCTGTCATTCCGGGCGGAAATGCCGGGAATCGTTCCCTGAGCCTGTCGAAGGGGATTCCCGGCATTTCCGACCCGGAATCCATTTTTTGTCCTGTACTCAGCTATTTTGGAACATCAAGAAAAAATATTCATGCTTTCCAATTTTGTTTTACCGACCGCTCGTTAGGCCGAATAAAATTGTTTGTTTCATGGATAAATCGGAATGTCAAGAGAAAATATTTAGATTTCCCAATTTTTTACCGACCGCTCGTTAGGTGAAATAGTAAGTGACTATTTCGGAATGTCAAGAAAAAATATTCAGATTTTTTACCGACCGCTCGTTAGGCTGAATGAAATGCTTATTTCATGGACAAATTGGAATGTCAAGAGATTTTTTTAATTATTTTACCGAACGCTCGTTAGGTAACGATAGTAAGTGCCTGTTTTGGAATGCCAAGAGAAAATATTCAGATTTTCCATTCAATCCTTTTTAATAAGGATGTTAAGGAAAAAAGTTTTAAACTTTTAGGTTGATAGCATTCTTCATTTTTCAGAGATTAACACTCAGAAGTGTAAAGTTACAAGTAAAGCATATCAAAACCTGTAAAAAGGATTGTGAAATTGTAAGGCATACAATCAGATACCATATTGCAATACTTAGGACAATTTTTCATGATGTCGGGAAGGAACCGCCAACACGCCCTGCAAAACGGGCATCCCGGTTCGGGAAGTCCGCGCCGTCCCGTTCCCGAAATAACGGTCTGATGGGCTTTTCACAAAAATTGTCCGAACTATTGATATTGACAATATGGCATCCTTCACAGAAGTCCAAAAGTAGTTTACACTTTTGGTGATATGGTTTCACCTCTCGCAGAGGCGCAGAGGTACCGGAAAACAAAACTTGCGTCCTTTGTTGCAGAAATAAAAGTGTAAACTGTGCAATGAAGGATGCCGACAATATGGAAAGAATATCAGGCAAAATATATCATTGACTTTTACAGCGATTAGGGTAATAAGGGGGTAATAAGTGACGGGGTACTTAAAACGGTAATTCTGAGGTCAGAATTGACCTTTTAAGGCCAAAATAAAAAATAAAATAAGCTCAAATTTAAGGGAGCCGAGGGATAAATCCCCCGTCTGAAAGCGAAAGTACGCTAAAAAGGAAGGGGTTGACTTGTGAACAGCAAAAATGATAGGTTAGGGCAATTGGCAGAGCGCACTGAGGCCGAACTGGCGGAATTGGAAAAGGTGACCGGACGTTTCCGGCAGACCGGACATGCTTTTTAAGGATCACGGGGGGATATGAGATTCAGACCCGAACATTATCTTGAAGCCGCCTATGAGCGGATAGACGCGGCAAGAAAACTTCATAATGAACGGCACTATCCGGAGGCGATTTATTTTGCGGGAATCGCTGTGGAATGCCTGCTGCTTGCCTACAGAACAAGGGAGAACCCAGAATTTGAGAGCCGGCATGATCTCAGGAAGCTTCTGAAAGAGAGCGGAATGACAAGTTTTATCCGCCATAAGGATCTGATAAGACTTCCCGCGCTTCTGGGGGAAGTGTGGTCACGTTGGAAAAAACAATTACCGCTTTGCCTCTTATGGCAGACTGACATCGGAATTCGGAAGCCTGAAACTTGACAGGGGAATCAGGGGTGACATTCTGAAACCCAATTCCGACATTGCCATCCGCAATGCCATTGAAATCATCAACTTGGGAGTCAGACGATGGAGTTCAAAAAAGAATTAGAGAACATGGTGTCCCGGATAGGGCTTGAAAATCCGGTGCTGGAGGTTGACATGACACCGACGGGAAGGTTCGGCGGCTTTGTCATTTCCGAGACTTTCTCGGGAATGTCACACATTGATCGTCAGAACATGCTCTGGGACAGACTGGACAAAATGCTGGATGAGGAAAAACGGCTGAGAATTGTGGGGCTGCTGACGATGACGCCTGCCGAGGTGGAGGATGCGGATTCTTATGACTGATGGTTAGGTATGAGTTTTCAGGAGTTCTTAAAAATGCTTTTCATCAGGCTTGACATTCGCTTTTATATGTGTCATGTATTGACAAGTTTTTGGGCTATTCTGATGTTTAGCGGACATGCTGGCCTTTCAATCAGGCATGATGTCTGAAAATGAGTCTCTTCGGGAAAAACGAAGGAATGGCAGACTGACAGGAAGTAGAACAAATATATATTTATCCAAGGTATTCAAGTAATGAGCGAAAAAGAAATTTATAATTTAGTGTTAGGGTTAGCAGGCCCTTATGGTGCAGGTTGCAGATCTTTAGCTGAAGAAATCGGAAGAATTATTAATGATTGGCCTGGATGCGTCTCAAAGGTAGTTCATGTAGCAGATTTGATAAAATACTTCTATAAAATTAATTTCTATGAAGAGCTTATAATTGAAGAAAATGATGAGGCTAAACGACGTGAAGTTCTTCAAGATGCAGGGACAAAACTTAGAGACGATGATCCAGAATTAGTCGGGAAAATAATTTCTGCTACTATTTATCGGGAAGGTAATCTGATAGAACAATTCAAAGCTATTGATAAAAT
>JAUCGI010000213.1 GCA_030378035.1 Desulfobacterales bacterium HSG2 | reverse complement strand
GTCCGAGGGTGCTGGAGAGCCAGGGCGGGGGTGATTTGCAACACCGGCGGGACCGTCCGGGCGGAAACGCGGGGGGCGGGTGTGAAATTCCCGTCGGGCATGGTCGTTCCGGCGAAACACTGCGGACGGGATTGCAAATCCCGTCCGGCATGGTCAAGCCGGACCATGTTTTCATTGCCAAGCCGGAGGGGATTTGCAATCCCGTTCCGGCGGAAACACTGCGGACGGGATTGCAAATCCCGTCCGGCATGGTCAAGCCGCCAAGCCGGACGGGATTTGCAAAGCCAAGCCGGAGGGGATTTGCAATCCCGTTCCGGCGAAACACTGCGGACGGGATTGCAAATCCCGTCCGGCATGGTCAAGCCGGACAGGTTCAGGCCATGTTTTCATTTTGGTTACACTCAATTTTAAAAGGGTTTTAAAGGAGGCTAAATTGAAATTTTACAAAGCAGGATTTTATGTGGCAGTATGTTTTATAATCTTAGCAACAGGGTCGGTTCATGCCGGCTCGGATGAAGGTGCGGACCCGTTTTTATCCCAGAGAATTTCCCCCAGAATCGTAGGGGGGTATGAGGCGGAGCCAGGAGCCTGGCCCTGGATGGTGGCCTTGGCTGATAAAAACAGTTCTTCCCTTTATAGCGCCCATTTCTGCGGAGGTTCGCTTATTCATCGCAGATGGGTGGTCACCGCGGCGCACTGTGTGGAGGACGAGAAAAAGGATAATTTTGACGTTGTGCTGAACGCCCATGATCTGAAAAATGACACAGGGGAGCGGATCGGCGTCAAAAGAATTATCGTGCATCCGACGTATGACCCTCGGAAATACGATTGGGATATCGCGCTTTTGGAACTGGAAGAAGATGCTTCCAATGAACCCATCCCGCTAACTGCGGAAGGGGATCTTCTTGAAGGAAAAGAGGCTGTCACTTTAGGCTGGGGGAATACGGAGCAGTGGAGTTACGAATCTTCGGAAATTCTGTTGCAGGTTTCAGTCCCGATCGTTTCCAATGATCTTTGCCGGGAAGCTTACAGTGATGATGAAATCACCGATAGTATGATATGCGCGGGTTACATTGAAGGGGGCAAGGACGCATGTTACGGTGACAGCGGCGGGCCGCTTATTGTTCAGGAAGGGGATATCTGGCGGCTGACCGGCATTGTTAGCTGGGGTGAAGGTTGCGCCAAGCCGGGATATTACGGCGTTTATGCCAGAATATCGCAGTTGTTAGGCTTTATAAATGAATATGTGTCCATTCTGGAGATCAGCGTTCCGGAGACCGCCACGGAAGGGGATGGCATTCTCAGAGGGATCGTGAGTGTGCAGGAAACTTCGGACGCCCCTCTTGTGGTGAGCCTGAGTTCGGGCAACATTCAGGGAGCCGTTGTACCGGATACCGTCACAATTCCTGCCGGCGAGTCTTCAGCCGCTTTTGATATCACAATTTCGGATGATTCCCTTTTAGACGGCACCCAAACCGTTGTCATTACCGCGCAGGCTTTTGGACAGAGTGACGCGGCAGGCGTGATTCAGGTGAATGATAATGAGACTGCTGTTCTGACTCTCCGCATCCCTGAAGATGCTGTTGAAGGTCGCGGCGTACTCTCCGGCCAGGGCACAGTCACCGTCAACACTGCCCCATCCCGTGATGTGACGGTATCACTGATCTCGGACGATACAGGCGAGGTGACTGTACCCGCAAAAGCGACCATCCCCGCAGGCCAGACCACCGCGGCGTTTGACATAACAATCATCTATGACGGGATAACGGATGACACGCAGACTGTAAATATTACCGCCTCAGTCCCGGGATGGACTTCGGGCAGCGCGGCCATTGATGTCATTCACTATGAAATTGATTTTTTTACTGAAGAGTTTAAAGGAAATAATGATCTGGCTTATCAGACTCTGACCTTCACATCTGACGGATCGGGAAATTTTTACAGCGTCTGTCGTGAAGAAGCTTCGGCTTTTCCGACCGATCCTGCCGGCGGAACTGTGCTCAGTCTGTGGGATGATGACTATGATCGGGTCAGTCTTTCCGAGGCGCAGGTATCCCTTTACGGCGTCAGTTATTCCTCTTTTTATGTGGGAAGTGACGGTGATATCAGTTTCGGTTCGGGAAATAATGAAAAGGACAGAACATTGGATTTTCATTTTAAAGGTCCCCGTATTTCCGGTCTGCTTATTGATCTGAATCCGGAAGGGACAGAAGGAATCTCCTGGAAGCAGTCAGAAGACCGGGCAGTTGTGACCTATCAGGATATTCCCGAATTCGATATTTCCGGAACCTCGAACAGTTTCCAAATCGAAATGTTTTTCAACGGTGTCATCCGCATCACCTACCTGAATATTTCCGCCAAAGACGGTGTTGCAGGTCTTTCAGGAGGAGGCGGCATACCCGCCGGCTTTAAGAAAAGCGACCTGAGCGGTTATGGCTTCTGCGGTCCCTTATTGTTTCTGAGTATTCCCGAAGCCGTCGCGGAAGGAGACGGAATTCTTATCGGACAGGGGAAGGTGAGTGTGGAGGTCGCTCCGGCTAACAACTTGTCAGTGAATCTGATTTCAGGCGACACTTCAAAGATTATCGTAGTCGATACGGTACTCATATCTGCTGGTAAAACTTCTTCCGTTTTTGACCTGACCATCACAGATGACGCCATTTATAAAAGAACAGAGACCATTACCATCAGCGCATCGGCTGAGGGGTACGCCTCCGGATCAGATACCATCCGGGTGGTGAACAGAAACATTCCCGGTGATGTGGATTACAGCGGGGCAGCGGATCTGCGGGACGCCATATTGGCCTTGAAGGTGATGGCGGGGATGGATGTGGGGTATGTTTATTCCGGCGCGAATGTTGATGGGGATGGGAAGATTGGAATGGCTGAGGTTCTGTTTATTTTGAGGGCGGAGTCGGGCGGTGTTGAAACGATTAAGGATTAAGGGTTAAGAGTTAAAGTTTCTTAACACTTAACACTTAACAGCATATCTCTGTCTGGAGCAATCTGTATAAATATGAAATGAAAGGTTATTTCACCACATACAGCATACTGAATCATGGTTTGCTACCCGCTGCCGATTGCAACTGTGGCGGCTGTCACTTTTAAACAATTATTTTTAAGGAGGGGAAGATGAGGAAATTGATGATCTGTTTGGGAATTCTGGCGATGATACATGGGGTATGTCATGCTGCAAACTGCAATTGTGCCGGATGTTGTTCTGGACACGGAGGGGTTGTGTGCGTCGGAGGCATTACCAGATGCGCCGATGGAGAGCCTTTGTCAACGACTTGCAAAAACAAAGGTTGCACGGCTGAAGGGTGTTTTGGTTGCCCAGGCGATTCCACAACAACAACCACGGTTCGGCCCACGACAACGACAACCACAACAACAGTTCGGCCCACGACAACAACGACTACGACAATCACGGTTCAGCCTACAACGACAACCACGGTTCGGCCCACGACAACAACAGTTCAGCCTACAACAAGTACGACAACAACAGTTCGGCCTACGACAACTACGGTTCGGCCCACGACAACAACAGTTCAGCCTACAACAAGTACGACAACCACGGTTCGGCCCACGACAACAACAGTTCAGCCTACGACGACTACGACTATACCTGCAAGCACATCTGGCGATTGTAACTGTGGCGGTTGCTGCTCCAGTCACGGCGGTGTTGTCTGTATCGATGGCATTACAAAATGTGCTGACGGCACTCCGTTATCTTCGGTATGCGAAGATAAGAGATGTGTGGCCGGGGGGTGTCCCGCTTGCGGAAACGATGGGTATCTCGTCACATCCGTCCTCTGGATCAAGGCGGAGATTCACACAGAGGAAAAAGGCATTGTGGAGGCTGTCTGGCAGGAGGGCGGCAGGGATGAGACCGCGGGCGGCAATAAAGTCATCTGGGGATATTTTTACGCCAGCCCCGACGATGTCTCCTGGGGGAGCAGGGAAAATCCCGACGCGTTTGTGAAAATCTGGTTTGATGCAAACGGCAGGATTGATGTGAACTATTTCCATGTGTCGGTTCCGGATATCTATGTTTATGCCGATTACAGGGGGACTCTGTTGGAAAGTGTCACGACGCTGGACAGAAGATATGTCCGTCTCTATTACAATCAGGACGGTCAGGACGGTGTCGAGGAGAATTACGAAGACGGAATCCCGGCGGAAGGATATTCACCTCCGCAGAATCCTCCGGCATATTCCGCCATCAACGGCCTCGGAATCAGCGCGGTCATCAACACAGTTGACGGTCCGACTGACGCGGTCTGGAAAAAAGGCGGTGACGCCGTGACTGCCGGAGGGCATCAGGTGCTCTGGGGACATTTTTACGCCGACCCGTCGGATGTGGACTGGGGCAGCGAAAACAATCCCGATCTGTTTGTAAAGGTCTGGTTTGACGCGGGCGGAAGGATAGATGTGAACTTCTTTCATGTCTCGGTTCCCGATATTGAGGTGTATTCCGATTATCCCGGAGACGGCTCTTATGATGAAAAAGGGACAACAATCATGGCTGATAGGTACATAAGGCATGAATATCAGTATGAACCGATGGCCTGTGAAAACATAGATGGAAACTGGTCTGATTTAATCACCGGAAATATTACCACGACGATGTTCGGAGAGACAGAAACTAATTCTTTTTCCGGTTTCAGAGCGGTCTCTGTAAAACAAACTGACTGTGACACAGAATGGAATCTCACCGACTCCAGCATGTATAAAAGAACAGGTTCTGTTAAAGGGAACATTGTCAGTTTATCCGGTGAGATGACAAATTCTGCTTGGTTTGCGGATGAGTTAGAGGAATCCTTAAAACAGGAATATGCAAATATCGCTATAACTTTTTCGACTAACACTCATAGCGGTGAGGGAACGATTTCGGAAGATAGTATTACCTATGAAGGATCGGGCTATTTGTCAGGAAGTCTTACTTATATGGGAGTATCTTTTGATATTTCGTTTTCACGGACTGAAAATTCAACATTGACAAAAACCGGATCCAGAAGTAGGACGACGGATGGTGTGCTTTTTCCGATGGATTCATTTACTGATTTCTTGGTAGAAATGGTCAGACAGAAACTCGGTGATTAAACATCTTTCTGATAACCCAGCGTTGCAACGGACGGGGTACCGGTTATGAAGCGCATTGCTGAACCTGCCTGTCGCTAAACTTGTACCCAACAACCCTAGGATGAAGCAGATACCCTTCGGGTACTGCTCATCCTAATCTGTGTGGTGTCAGTCCCGCGAAGACAACAGATTTGCAAAATACCCGGATATTCCGCAAAAATATTCTTAAAATACCCTGATATTTTGAGATTTTTATTTAAGAACAAAGCCGTTGGCTGAAGCCGTTGGCCGAAGCCGTTGGCTGAAGCCGTTGGCCGAAGCCGTTGGCTGAAGCCGTTGGCTGAGCTTGCCGAAGCCTAAAATATGAAAACAACCTTTGACATTCAAAACCCGTGGCGAATTCCCGGATACACGTTTTCCCAAGAAATTTGTATCAGACGCGATATTTTTGAGGATATGCTCAGGGACTTGGATAAGAAACCGGTGACAATTGTGATCGGCTCCAGGCAGGTGGGAAAGACGTTTTTAATGAAAAAGCTGATTAAACGGCTGATTTCCGGGAAAGGCGTCGATCCGAGACAGGTGTTTTATTTCAATTTTGACGCGCTGAATCTGATTGATCTTATCGAAAATGACCGGGATTTCCTTGATTTTATCACGCATTACGGCGTTCCGGGTAAAAAAAGCTATGTGTTTCTTGACGAGGCCCAGCGCATTCCCGAAGCTGGTCTGATCATCAAAAGATATTATGATCTTGATCTGAATATGAAATTTGTCGTCTCCGGTTCCTCGTCTCTGGAGATCAGAAGTCAGGTCAGGGAGACGCTGGCCGGGAGAAAGCGTCTTTTTGAACTGTATCCCGTATCATTCAGAGAGTTCCTAAGCTTCAGAAAACCGGATGCGCATGACGATCTGTCAGTGATCATGAAATTTGAATCGGACCGTTATGAGTCACTCATGCAGGAGTTTCTGCTTTTCGGAGGATATCCCGGTGTGGTGACAACAGACGGGACTGAGGATAAAATCAGACTCCTCAGGGAGATTTATAATGCATATATGCAGAAGGATATCAGCGATTTTCTGAAAATAGAGGATGTTCCCGGTTTCAACAGGCTGGTGCATTTTGCCGCGTCGCAGACAGGCGGACTTTGCAAGATCAGTGAGATATCCAAAAATATCCGGATATCCCGGCATTTTGTTGAAAAATATCTTTTCACACTTGAACAGACATATATCATCTCATTTCTGCGCCCTTATTTTGTGAACCTGGGAAAAGCCATTATCAAAACCCCGAAGCTCTATTTCTGTGATACCGGGATAAGGAACTCGGTTTTCAGCCAGTTTGAACCGCTAAAAAACAGAGCAGACGCGGGAATACTTGTGGAAAATTTTGTATATTCGGAACTCATCAAATATGTGGACAAGGATCACCTATGGTTTTACCGGACCACCGGGGGATCGGAAGTCGATTTCCTTTTTGTCAGAGGGAATCGCGTGGTGCCGATTGAATGCAAGTACAGTTCAGGCCGCCAGAAAATTGTACCCAGAATTCTGACCTCACTCAGCAAAAGCGCGGAACTGGAAAAGGCTGTTGTGATTACCAGAGATTACCTGCATGAGAAACAAAGGGAGAATCTGAGGGTTTTGTTCAGGCCCGCGTGGTCGGTTTGTCGTCTTTTGGACATCTTGTAATTTTTGTCCCACAGGTTTGCGGCCTTGCGCGATCATGAACTTGGTCGTCAGACGTCTTAACTTAATAGCATAATACCTGACCAAATAAGTTTTGATGGGTGCTCTTATATAAGGCAACCCTCAAAAATTTATCTGGTCAGGTAATCGTTCGGTTCAAATAGTAGCAATGGTACGAGCGAAAGGTAAAGAAAATAAACAACAATGCCAAAAACATCATTGCCTATTTACAGAAAATAGTTTATAAGAGTAAAAATCTGTTTGTTTAACCTTTTACTTTATAAGGAGGGGAAAAAATGAACGTATTTGTTCGGTTAACATCCATATTGATGATGCTGGTCTTTGTCATCGGATGCTCTCAAGCTCGCGATATTTGGAGAGCTCAAACTCACGATATTTGGAGATCTCAAACTCCGAAACCCGCCACTTATGACTTCAGTGAGCAGAAAAAAATGCAGTCTGCGGCCCACTGGAAGATTTTGGCTGAAGATGTGGCCGGGCAGGTCAGGATGATGCTGGAAGAGCGGGGGTATGTGACTCAGCCAGTCTATGTGCAGCCGCCTTGCGGCGCGCCCCTGGGGCCTTGTGAAGTTCATCTGGAAACGCCTTTCAGCGAAGGATTTTATGACCTCCTGCTGACACATTTGGTCAACCATGGGTTGAAAGTCTCTGCTGAGGAGCATGGCTCACTGATTGTGACAAATAAGTTGCAAGTCATCTGGCATAACGAAGACCGTCGGACAAGAATACTTAAGCCCGGAATGCTGACAGGAATTGTTTCGCTGGCAGCGGGCTGGGCATGGGTCCTCCGGGACGCTATCGATCATATCGGATGGGACGGCGGAGCCACTGCCGCCGCTGCCGGTGCCGCAGTCACTGCCGCGGCGATATATGATGTCGCCTCAGGGATGTCTACAAAAGGAGTGCCTCACAGCGAAGTTATTATTACCACATCAATCAGAGACTTTGATCGTTATCTGATGCGAAAAACGGACATTTATTATATTAATGATGCGGATTACTGGCACTACAAAATCCCTCCCCCGCCTGAAATTATTGAAATCAGAGGGTCATAGGGGGCAGAGGGTTAAGGTTAAAGGGTTAAGGGTTAAGGGTTAAGGTTAAGGGTTAAGGCTTTTCCGCATCTATCCATTAAAACTTAACCCTTAACCCTTAAAACCCTTAACCCTTAACCCTTAACCCTTAAAACCCTTAATCCTTAAAACCCTTAACCCCGGGAAAGAAAGATGTTGAGAAAAATCTGCATTATCAGCTTTTGTGTTGTGTTGTTGTCCAATCTTTCAGGATGCAGGGATGCAAACCTGATCAAATCCAGCTATGAGGCTGCCGATACGCTGATCAGTCAGGTAAAACCGCCGCTTATCCCTCATCAGGCGGTCCTTATGGCCAGCTTTGTCAATATTGACAATCTTGAGGAGTCCTCCACTTTCGGAAGAAGCATAGCGGAATATATCGGTACTCGTTTCACCCAGAACGGCTACAAGGTTATCGAAATGAAACTCAGAAAATCGATATTTATGAAAAGAGGTGCCGGCGAATTTCTGCTTTCCAGGGATCTGAAGCTAATCAGTACCCGGCATAATGCCCAGGCGATTGTTGTGGGGACCTATTCTGTGGCAAAAAGCGTCATATATGTGTCCGCGCGTATAATCAAACTATCGGACAGCAGCATTCTTTCCGCCCACGCATATAAATTGCCCTTGGGCAAAAATGCCAGGAAAATGCTCGGAATCTATTAAGGGTTAAGAGTTAAGTTTTAAGGGTTAAGGGTTAAGGACTTCCGGCCTTAACCCTTAACCTTAACCCTTAACCCTTAATTAACACTTCTCAGGAGAGAGTATTTTTATGATACCCGATAATTTCTACGATCCTTTGGTGGAAGAAGTGCTTATGGATGCGGCCGAAAATTTTTTCGGCGCTCGCAGACAATTGGATGGCATTATCGATCTGTTTCAGTCGTTTGTGGAAGCAGTACGGAAAAAGGAGGCAGATATCGCTGTGAGTGCCGGGTTTCTGAATTATCTGCTTTTGGACGGCATGATCGCCCGTGATTTTTATGAGGCGATCCATATAAACTCCCCGGCTGTTCTGCTGGAGGGTCAGCTTTCAGATAAAACCGTTCCGGATCAAACGCCTTTTGCCTTCACTGTCAAAGGGGAATTTACCCGCTTTGTTCTTCAGGCGTATGATGATCTGCAACAGGCATGTAACGAATATATTCACGGAAAGCCGGACGACGGCAGCAGACTGGAAAAGAATGATGCCTACTACAATCTGCTTATGAACATGTGCGATCTGATTAATGAGAAAGTACGTCATGTGAATACCAATATGTCCCCCCGTTCCGTGCTCCAGTTCGCGAGAAGATTTGATGCTGAAGCCGAAGGCAAAGAGAATATCATCGGCGGAATGGTCTTCGGCGGAGACGGAATTAATGAAAAACTGGCATATCACCCCATTGATTTTGATTCATTGCAACTGAAAAAATATCCGGAGCTCCCGAAACAGGAGCAGGTGGTCTCAAAGATCACATCATTTTGTAAAAAAAGTTATTCCGGTAACAAGAATGAAATAAGACAGCGGGTTTCTGATGTGAAAGAGAAAATCCGGAGCTTTCAGACGCGTCTTGACAGCCATATATCCTGAAGCCCTTGTTTGATTTGTCCCCGTTGCTTGCGCCGGATTGCCAAATCCGGCGGCTCCCCGCCGCTGTTCGCGTCGGATTGCCAAATCCGGCGGCTCGTCCCCGCCGCTGATCGCGCCGGATTGCCAAATCCGGCTTGGTCCCGCTGCTGCTGCTCCGGATTGCCAAATCCGGCGGCTTGGTTCCGCTGCTGCTCGCCAAATCCTGGCGGATTGGTTCCGCTACTGCTCGCGCCGGATTGTCAAATCCGGCGGTTCGTCGCCGTTGCTCGCGCCGGATTGCCAAATCCGGCGGCTTGGTCCCGCTGCTGCTCGCGCCGGATTGCCAAATCCGGCGGCTTGCTCCCGCTGCTGATCGCCAAATCCGGCGGATCGTCGTTGCTTAAAAGTAATCCGTGCTGTCACGCTCTGTGATGTTATGAATGCCTCAAATTAATAAGCAGTGGGTTCCCGCTTTCGTCAACCAGTTGTGCGCTCCCGAAGTTCTCGCGGTCAACCAGTTGAGCTCATTCGATGGCGGGAACGACAGTTGACCAGTTGAGCTCATTCGATGGCGGGAACGACAGTTGACCAGTTGAGCTCATTCGATGGCGGGAACGACAGTTGATGGCAAAAGCAATCCGTGCTGTTACGCTCTGTGATGTTATGAATGCCTCAGATTGACAAGTAGCGGGTTACCGCTTTCGTCAACCAGTTGTGATCTCCCGAAGTTCTCGCGGTCAACCAGTTGAGCTGATCATTCGATGGCGGGAACGACAGTTGACCAGTTAAGCTCATTCAAAGGGGTTTCGGAAGCCGCTGCTCGCGCCGGATTGCCTCAAATTAACAAGCAGTGGGTTCCCCAGTTGTGCGCTCCTGAAGTTCTCGCGGTCAGCCAGTTGAGCTCATTCGATGGCGGGAACGACAAGTTGACCAGTTGAGGTCATTCAAAGGGGTTTCGGAAGCCGCTGCTCGCGCCGGATTGCCTCAAATTAACAAGCAGTGGGTTCCCGCTTTCGTCAACCAGTTGTGCTCTCCCGAAGTTCTCGCGGTCAACCGGTTGAGCTCATTCGATGGCGGGAACGACATTGAGCTCATTCGATGGCGGGAACGACAGTTGACCAGTTGAGCTCATTCAAAGGGGTTTCGGAAGCCGCTGATCGCGCCGGATTGCCTCAAATTAACAAGCAGTGGGTTCCCGCTTTCGTCAACCAGTTGTGCGCTCCCGAAGTTCTCGCGGTCAACCAGTTGAGCTCATTCGATGGCGGGAACGACAGTTGACCAGTTGAGCTCATTCGATGGCGGGAACGACAAGTTGACCAGTTGAGGTCATTCGAAGGGGTTTCGGAAGCCGCTGATCGCGCCGGATTGCCTCAAATTAACAAGCAGCGGGTTCCCGCTTTCGTCAACCAGTTGTGCGCTCCCGAAGTTCTCGCGGTCAACCAGTTGAGATCATTCGATGGCGGGAACGACAGTTGACCAGTTGAGGTCATTGAAGGGGTTTCGGAAGCCGCTGCTCGCACCGGATTGCCTCAAATTAACAAGCAGTGGGTTCCCGCTTTCGTCAACCAGTTGTGCTCTCCCGAAGTTCTCGCGGTCAACCGGCTGGGCTCATTCGATGGCGGGAACGACAGTTGATTGGAGGTAAAAGTATTCTGAACACTTGCGGCGGACTTGGTAAAAGTATTTTTAATGTTTATCTTGGATTTGGCGAGCAAGGGGTTTCGGAAACTTATGCGGTCTTCAGATATCGGTCCGCAAAGCTTAGGATCATTGACATAATGAAGACTTCTGAAGTCAGATTCTTTTAGATCAATATGGAGGCTTTAAATGATAGTAAGTTCTCTCAAAGTACAAAATTATAAATTGTTAAAAGACCTCGAAATAGAAAAAATGGGGCAAATAAACCTGATCGTCGGTAAAAATAACAGTGGTAAAAGTACTGTCCTGGAATGCCTGAGAATTCTCGCATCAGGAGGAAATCCTTCTGTAATAAACGAAATAGTTCAGGAACATGATGAACAAATAATGATGCAAACCGGAAACAAATTTGAAATAGAAGATGACTCCGTATCAGTTTATGAAGGGCTTTTTACAGACAGAAAATTTTCTGAAGACGGGAAACCGATATACATAGGGACATTATCCAGAGATATCTATGTTGAAATAGACAGAGTTTTTTATGAAGATACCGAAGAAGAAAAAAAAGATGAAAAAGGAAATATTGTTTTAACAAGGAACAGGAAAATATACGAAATTACAGAAATCGACAATTCAGGTGAGTTTGCCCAGTTAATAAGAATTCGGTCTCACCAAAATCCGGATCGACCCATTCTTATTCAATATCCGGACAATCCTCATCTCAGAAGAAGGACTGAATCAATAAAGCCAACACCTATAAGTTATGTTCCAACTCAGTTTTTATCGATGGATATCCTCGCAGCTTTATGGGATCGGGCTGTATTAACTTCATATTTTGATAATGTCCGCAAATTTTTAAAAATTATATCAGAAAATTTTGAGGATATTGCCTTTGTCAAAGTCAGCAACCCGCGTCGAAGCGTTCCTTACTATTCTAATGTTGTTGATATTGAAAGAACAGGTATTGTAAAACTTGATAATTTTGACAGACCCATACCGTTAAACGGAATGGGTGACGGTGTATTAAGAATCTTACAGCTTGTACTCGGCATATTTCCGGCAACAAACGGGTTTCTTCTGATAGATGAATTTGAAAACGGGCTGCATTTTTCTGCTCAGGAGCAGATTTGGAAATTAATATTTGAACTGGCTTCGGAGTTGAATATCCAGGTTTTTGCCACAACTCACAGTCGGGATTGTGTTGAGGCTTTTTCCGTTGCGGCAAATCTAAGTGATGAAGAGGCTGTTTTATTCAGAATTGGTAAAAGTGTTTTGCCAAAAGATAAAGGAAAGACAATAGCCACCGTATTTGATAAGAACAGTTTGCAGAATCTTACCCAATCAACCGTGGAACTTCGCTAATATGGACAAAAAGTATTTAATCGTGGAGGGTTATTATGATTTCCTTTTTTATACATCATTATTTAGCAAGTTGAAAATAAAAGATATAAATCACATGCCCTGATGGAGATTATATAAATGGTTGTGCCAGCCCCTAAGAAAAAAACTGACAATATTATTTCCAAGCTTCTAAAAATAGTTGATACCGGTTTATATGACATTTTTACTTTAAAATGGTGCAAAAACGAAGCAAAAAAATTAAAGAAGCAAGAAGTCCTTTTAGAAGAAGTTTTTACCATATTAGGCATAATTGCCTGCATTGAAGGGAATATTGAAAAAATGCACTCATACCATAGAAATGCTTTGGGGTATTCCGGGGAAACTTACTTCAGTTTGTATAATTATACAGCATCATTGATGTATAGTTCATTATATCAGGAGGCTTATGAATATGCATTAAAAGCTTTTGATCTTGAGAAAAATGAAAAAATTATGACCATGATTCTTCATACGACGCATCTTTTAAACAAAAAAGATGAGTTCACCGAATATGCTCAACTTTATAAAAAATTATACAATAAAGAACACGATATATTTTCTTCTTTTTATGTTTATCTGAGAAATATTGCAGTTCCTATGTCTTATGCAGATCAACGCTCTGAAATCTCTGATATCATCAACAAATGTGCCCCCGGCATAGTTAAATGTTTTGGCTACCCCTTTATTGTTGAATTGGAAATAATGCAACCAGTTGACGGCGTTGGTGAGCAGTGGATAGCCTGGATAATGTCAACTGACAATATTGATAAGGGGTTGGATAAAATGGATATGTTTCATGATTGGTGCATTGAGAAACAGGCGGATAAAGGTGCTGATAATTTTAATTTTAATATCAATTTTTTGGGGAACAATGAATTTTGACTGGCAGGATTATCTGAAATTGGCAGAATACATGAATAAAAATATTGATGCTTTCCCAAACAAGGAAGCTTGCTGTCGCGCTTCGATAAGCAGGGCATATTATTCTGTGTTCTGTACTGTACGGAATTATATTAAAAAAAATGATGGCGAAGAATTTTCAGGCAGTTCACATGAGGCTATTCCTCGATACTTAATGAACAGCAATAATAAAATTCGACAAAGAATAGGAAGACAGTTAAAAAATTTTTCTCAAGACAGAGTCAGGGCAGATTATTATGATTCCTGGAACAAACCACAAAACACTGTCTTGACAGCTCAAAAATCAGCGAGCTTGGCAAAAAGAATTCTTAGCGGCTTAGATGACCTCATGTGACTCGTCCCCGCCGCTGCTCGCGCCGGATTGCCAAATCCGGCGGCTCCCCGCCGCTGCTCGCGCCGGATTGCCAAATCCGGCGGCTCCCCGCCGCTGCTCGCGCCGGATTGTCAAATCCGGCGGCCAAATCCGGCGGCTCGTCCCCGCTGCTGCTCGCGCCGGATTGCCAAATCCGGCGGCTTGTCCCCGCTGCTGCTCGCGCCGGATTGCCAAATCCGGCGGGGCTCCCGCTGCTGCTCGCGCCGGATTGCCAAATCCGGCGGCTCGTCGCCAAATCCGGCGGCTCGTCCCCGCTGCTGCTCGCGCCGGATTGCCAAATCCGGCGGCCAAATCCGGCGGCTCGTCCCCGCTGCTGCTCGCGCCGGATTGCCAAATCCGGCGACCAAATCCGGCGGCTCGTCGCTGCTCGCGCCGGATTGCCAAATCCGGCGGCTTGTCCCCACTGCTGCTCGCGCCGGATTGCCAAATCCGGCGGCTCCCGCTGCTGCTCGCGCCGGATTGCCAAATCCGGCGGCTCGTCGCCAAATCCGGCGGCTCGTCCCCGCTGCTGCTCGCGTCGGATTGCCAAATCCGGCGGCCAAATCCGGCGGCTTGTCCCCGCTGTTGCTCGCGCCGGATTGCCAAATCCTGCGGCTCGTCCCCGCTGCTGCTCGCGCCGGATTGCCAAATCCGGCGGCCAAATCCGGCGGCTCGTCGCTGCTCGCGCCGGATTGCCAAATCCGGCGGCCAAATCCGGCGGCTCGTCGCTGCTCGCGCCGGATTGCCAAATCCGGCGGCTTGTCCCCACTGCTGCTCGCGCCGGATTGCCAAATCCGGCGGCTCCCCGCTGCTGCTCGCGCCGGATTGCCAAATCCGGCGGCTCGTCGCTGCTGCTCGCGCCGGATTGCCAAATCCGGCGGCTCCCCGCTGCTGCTCGCGCCGGATTGCCAAATCCGGCGGCTCGTCCCCGCTGCTGCTCGCGCCGGATTGCCAAATCCGGCGGCTCGTCCCATACGCATCAAGCTAAGACCATGAATGCCTATTTTTACGGGCATTCCGAAATGGCAGGCCGTGACATCCGGAAACTGCAAAGCCTCAGTTACTTTGGTCTGTTTCACTTAAAGTAATCCGTGCTGTTACGCTCTGTGATGTTATGAATGCCTCAAATTAACAAGCAGTGGGTTCCCGCTTTCGTCAACCAGTTGCGCTCTCCTGAAGTTCTCGCGGTCAACCAGTTGAGCTCATTCGATAGCGGGAACGACAGTTGATTGGAGGTAAAAGTATTCTGAACACTTACGGCAGACTTGGTAAAAGTATTTATCTTGGATTTGGCGAGCAAGGGGTTTCGGAAACTTATGCGGTCTTCAGATATCGGTCCGCAAAGCTTGGGATCATTGACATGATGAAGACTTCCAAAGTTTCCGAAACTTCTGAAGTCAGATTCTTTTAGATCAATGTGGAGGCTTTAAATGATAGTAACTTCTCTCAAAGTACAAAATCCCTAATTCGCGGCGTTATGAAGAATAATACGCGGCGTTCTCTTTAATATAGCCCTCTGTTAAATCGCAGCCATAAGCGGTTCCACAACCGAGACCTGCATTAAGATTCACTGCGATTTCCACATTGCCGCTCCCCAACAATTTCCGAACTTCCGCTTCGTCAAAATTCACCCTGCTTTCATTTGCATAAACAAGCGTATTATTGATCCGAATCTCTATTTTTTCGGGCCGCACATCACAGTCCGTACACTTTCCCACCGCCATCAGCACCCGGCCGATATTGGGATCGGCCCCGTAAGCCATGGTTTTCACCAAAGGGGAATTGATAATCGCCTTGGCGATAAATCTTGCCTCTTCCTCTGTTCTGGCACCGGATATGTTTGCCAAAAGCAGCTTGGTTGCCCCCTCCCCGTCCCTGGCAAGCATCTTTGTCATTTCAATGCAGGCAAATTCCAATGTTTCCCGAAATTGCCCCTCATCCACCCTCCCGGCCAGACCGTTTGCCATGATAACACAGGTATCCGACGTGCTGGTGTCGGTATCCACAGACAGCATATTAAAGGAATCCCTGACCGCATCACGGAGCATTTCATCCAAAACAGGCGTTTCTATTTCCGCATCCGTAAAAATATAGACCAGCATGGTCGCCATGTTCGGCTCAATCATGCCCGCGCCTTTCCCGACAATCGTTATCACCGCCTCATCCACAGAAACAGATATGGCTTTGGGATATGTGTCCGTGGTCATGATCCCTTTTGCGCCGACAACAGGGTCAGCTTCCAGAATTTCGGAAATTCCCCTTACGCCGTTTTCAATGATTTCAATGGGCAACTGCTTTCCAATGACACCTGTTGAACTCATTATCACTTCGTTTTCAGGAACACCGAATTCTTCGGAAACTGCAATTGCCATTCTCCTGGCATTCTCAATTCCTCTGACACCGGTTCCCACATTGCTGACCCTGCTGTTCACAATAATCGCCCGTAACGCCCCGTTTTTAATGATCTCCCTTCCGAGAATAACCGGAGCGCCCGGAAATTTGTTTTTTGTGAAAACACCCGCGGCATTTGCCCTGACCTCTGAACAGAAAACAGACAGGTCCCTTCCCTCTTCCTTTATCCCGCAATTCCTGCTCGCACACTTGAACCCTTTTGGCAGAATTGCCCTTTCATGAAGTTTCATTATTAACGCTCCTTAACCCTTAACCCTTAACCCCTTAACCCCTAACCCCTTAACCCTTCAAGCCCAGTAATTCTTTCTTAAAATTGACATTCGGTTTCTTCTGCTTTTTTTCAACTTGGTGGATGATCCACTTGGAGACCGCCTTATCATTTTTATAGTCTGTTATTTCTTCTAAATTCGTAACCGGAATTTCGGCTCGGGCCATGCTTTTATGTCCCCCAGCGGATCCGATGTGGCCAAAACCTGATTTTGCCGTTTTTCCCGCGTCCTTGTGAAGCCCGTCATTTCTGAAAATAAGAATCAGCGTATTCTCATATATACCTGAAACAATGCTCCCTCTGACAGAGCATATCCGCATAAAAAAATCGGCAATCAGGACACAGACGTCCGGACTCATAACAGACCCCAAATGGACAAAGACTCTGCCCCTCCGCATCCGCATATCCCGGATGGCGCTTTGGAAATATTTCAGAAAATCAAGCCGCAGGTCCGCCTGTTCGATCTTTCTGGCAAGATGGATGTTGGCATGTCGGAAAAGAAATTGAAACGCCCTGATATCCTCAATCAGTGCCTGCCTTTCAAAATTTCTGGTATCCGTCTTAATGGCGTAAAACAGACCGGTTGCCAGTTTTGCCGAGGGTTTGATCTTTGCTGCTCTGAGGTACTCTGTCATAATGCTGGCAGTGGCACCGTATTCGGGGCGAATGTCCGAAAAAGGCGCGGTGAAACCGGTGCCAGGATGATGGTCAATCACCACATCATAAGAAAACCCTGCAAACAATCCATGATGGTCCGGTTGGGAATCAACTATGATAAAACGGTCAAACTGTTTTTCCCTGATGTCATCTATATATATAAGGTGTACATTCAAAAGCCGGACCATTTCGATATTGTCCGGCCGTTTGATGATGTTGATATTGGACAGGGTGACAGAGGATACTTTGCGCCACAGCAGCCGCTTAACCGCCATGGCGCTGGCAATGGCATCCGGGTCCGCATTGATCACAATTAGAACCCGGTCTTGGCCAGAAAACTGATGATAAAAACGCCGCAATCTTTCCACCGCTGAAAGTTTCATACAAAAATATTACGATAAATCCATATCTGTTTCAAGTAAAACAATTTTTCGCCTGTAAAACAATTTTTCAAATTGTTTTTGTTCTGCACCCAAAAAAAAACAATTTGGAAAATTGTTTTACAGCGTGGCAAAAAAAACAATTTGAAAAATTGTTTTACAGCGTGGCAAAAAAACAATTTGGAAAATTGTTTTACAGCGTGGCAAAAAAACAATTTGGAAAATTGTTTTACAGCGTGGCAAAAAAACAATTTGGAAAATTGGGCATCCTTCATAAAAGCCGAAAGTAGTTTACACTTTTTTCCAATCAGAGCCGGCGGCATTTCATGTCTCACACAAAGGCACAAAGGCACAAAGAGGCACAGAGGAACAAAAAAAGAGTTCGCCCTGACACCCGAAAGTGTAAACCGACAAATGAAGGATGCCGAAAATTGTTTTACAGCGTGGCAAAAAAACAATTTGGAAAATTGTTTTACAGCGTGGCAAAAAAACAATTTGAAAAATTGTTTTACAGCGTGGCAAAAAA
>JAUCGI010000100.1 GCA_030378035.1 Desulfobacterales bacterium HSG2 | reverse complement strand
TGTGGCGTGATGCTTGATTCTTGATGCTTAATGTTTGTTGCTTTTTGTTGTTAGTTTAATGTTTGTTGCTTGTTGTTGGTAGCTTGATTTTGGATGTTTTTTGCTTGATGCTTGTTGCTTGATGTTTGATGCTTGATGCTTGATGCTGGATGCTGGTTGCTGGATGCTGGATGCTGGATGCTGGATGCTGGATGCTTGATGCTTGATGCTTGATGCTTGATGTTTGATGCTTGATGCTTGGAACTTGAAACTATACTCGTTACGAGGCTCCGCCTCACTGCCATTAAGTTAAGGAGGGCTGATGAATAATGCCGCTTCCTACTCTTTCGGGAGCAGGAGCAAGAATAAGAGCAAGAGCAAGAGCAAGAGCAAGAGTAAGAGCAAGAGTAAGAGCAAGAGCAAGAGCAAGAGCAAGAGTAAGAACCTTAACTTAATGGCAGTGAGGCTCCGCCTCGTAACGCATATTTAGAGGCTCTTTCTCGTAGCCTCGTTACGAGGAAGAGCCTCTTAACATGCTCTGTGAACAAAAAACGGAGTTTTGAGATGGATAATGCGATATTGGTAAAAGAATTTCGTGAGATTGTAAAGGTAATTAAAGAGGAACTGGGGCATGTTGCATTATTTATGTTCAAGGCTTTCGATTCTGATATTGACCTTTGGAATCTTATTGTCAGCATACGGGGCTATGATGATATGACAAACAAAGAGGCTTTGAAACATTTAATCAACACCCTTAACAGCAGGGTCAGCAGGGAAATTCTGAAAAAAATTATCCGGATGACTGTGTTAAAAACGAATGCTCCTTTTGTAGCAGAGGTAAATCGTGCGTTTGATGGGAGTGGTGATTCTGTAAAATATATTCACTCTTCGGTAATGTCAGGTGTTTATATTGAGAGAGGTTTGATTCTTGAGTCAGGGATTCTTCCTCCCATTGAACATACTACTATATGAAGTTTCGGGTGTCCCATCATGTCAAATTGAAAGGACATTTTCCGAGTTCGGCAGCGGTGGATTCCGGGTCAAAACTGAAAAAGTGTCCCATTTTTTCAGTTTTGCCCGGAATGACAGGTGGAGGACACACCCGAAATTTCTGACTCGTAACATGCCAAATTGAAAGACGGACATTTTCCGAGTTCAGCGGTGGATTCCGGGTCAAAACTGAAAAAATGTCCCATTTTTTCAGTTTTGTCCGGAATGACAGGTGGAGGGACTCATAACGCATATTGAAAGGGCTTCTGCCTACCATCACGAGGCAGAGCATTTCGATTACAAAAAAACAACACTCCAAAGGAGAAAAAAGTATGAAAATTTCTTTGCTGGCGTTAAAAAACTTCAAAGGATGGCGTGAAGTCGAGCTTCCATTAGGGCAGATCACTGTTCTTTTCGGAACCAACAGCTCGGGCAAATCAAGCATTCTTCAAAGCATTCTTCTTTTAAAGCAGACTGTGGAAAGTTTTGATCGCGACCGTGTACTTCATTTCGGTGAGCCTCACAGAGACTATGTTGAACTTGGCGATTTCAGAGAGACTGTCTATGGTCACAATCCGGAGAATGAGATGGAAATAGGTATCCTCTGGCATCTTCCGAATCCTCTTGCAAACAGATCCGAAGTAATAAGTGATATTAAATACAACGCTCGATTTCGACTTACGGATGATCATATTGTTCTTTGGTCGCTTCAATATTCAACAGAGAAATTAAAAATAGGCATTCAGAAGGATTTGAAAGATTACAGGGTTTTCGGCAACGATTTTGAAAAAAAGATAGACTCTCAGATCGCTTCTCCACCAATAAGTTGTTACCGTATCCCTCCGGAGGCGGTCAAATCTTTTCCGTCTATCGACCAATATCTGTTTCCCCATGAATTTGAAAAATTACTTCAATGCGTCCTTTATCTTGGTCCTCTCAGGCAGCCCCCGGAGCGTCTTTACAGATGGTCAGGTGCCGGCCCGGGATCACTGGGCATGAAAGGAGAAGATGCTGTTCAGGCGATACTTGCAAACCTGAAATATACGCATCCTGATAAGAGGAAACCGCCAATTGACATCCGTGAGAAAGTAGAAAAATGGATGAAACGACTGGGTGTCGCCGAGAATGTGGAATTTACGCCTGTTGAGCATAACGGCCGCCTTTACGACTTCAGAATCACGGTTCAGGATGACTCATATCAGGTTTCGATAGCCGATGCCGGAGTCGGGGTTTCTCAGTTGCTTCCTGTAATTGTTCAACTTTACTTTGCGCCTCGCGGCTCTGTCCTTATTTTTGAACAGCCGGAAATCCATCTTCATCCTTCCGTTCAGGCCGCTTTGGCTGATCTTTTTATAGAAGCGGCAGAGGAGATGAACCATCAGATTATCATTGAAAGCCACAGCGAGCATTTTCTGGTGCGTATGCAACGCCGGATTGCAGAATCAGAAATGGAACTGGCTAAAAAGGAGCATATCAGACTCTATTGCTTTGAAATTGAAAATAAATGCTCGTATGCGAAAGAGTTAAACCTGGATAATTACGGGAAGATCGAAAACTGGCCCGACAATTTTTTCGGCGATACGCTGGGGGACCGGGAGGCGATCATGCGGGCGATGATTCGCCGTAAAGCTATGGAGAGAAGATCATGAGCCGAATTGTTGATACGAACGTATGGGTTGTGGCAGAAGGAGATTCGTGGCCCAGTGAAATGTGTGTTCAAACATGCCTGGACTGGTTGAAAGGGTTTAAGGAAAGCGGAGAACGGCTTGTTGTTGACGAAGCCAGCTTTGGAAATGAATCCGTACCCGGTGAGACCGTTTACAAAGAACTGCGAAGATGTCTGTCGGAGGGGTCTTATGTACATGATCTTTTCAATCAGCATTTTATGAAGGATTTTTTATTTGACCCAATAAACATAGAATATGATGAAAGCGGTGCTGAATTACCTGATCATATTCATCTTCCGGGCTTTGAGCCAGCGGACCGGAAATGGGTGGCCCTTCATCTTAACCATCCTGAACATCCGCCGATTCATAATGCAAGTGACGGAGATTGGATCAAATCCGAAAGGGATTTGGAGAATGCCGGAATAGAAGTGATTCAACTGTGCGAGGCGGAACTCCGCCAGAGCGTTAAAGAGAGAGAAGACCAAAAGGAGTAACTTATGGATGATAATACTGCATTGAAAAAAATGTTCAGGGCACGAAAGAAGATGCTCATGGGCATCGGTTTTGACGAGAGTCGGGCGGTTCTGAAGGCCATTGAATCGATCAGAGACGCCACAGGCATTGATATAACGGAGCGGCCAGGGATCGAACTTCCCGAGTTGGAAAAAATGGCATTTGTCCGCAGTCTGTCATAAGAGACTCGCGGATAACAAAGAACGAACTTGGTTCTAACGCTTTTTGTGGTCCCCGGGAAATATGACAACGGATCGGAGGATGAAACGGATATCCGTCCCCCGGCACGCCGTCATGTTTCCGGGATTTGCCTGAGCGGGAAAATCCGTTTCATCCTATGATCCGTTGTCATATTTCGGAACCACAAAATCCGTTAGAACCAGGAACGAACAAAGGAGGAAAATTGTGAGTAAAGACATCCTTATTATCGGAGGAGGCATTGCAGGAATCCAGTCCTCACTGGATCTTGCCGAAATGGGGTTCAACGTCCGCCTAGTCGAGCGGCTTCCCAGCATCGGCGGAAAAATGTCTCAGTTGGACAAAACCTTTCCCACCAATGACTGCGCCTTGTGAATCCTTGCGCCAAAGCTCATGGATGTCGGTCGGCATCCCAACATTGAATTGCTGGCGTATTCGGAAGTGGAGAAGGTGGATGGAGAATCCGGGGATTTTCGCATCACCATCCGCAAAAAAGCCCGTTATGTGGATGAAGAGAAATGCACGGGATGCGGCGAGTGTGCTGAAAAATGCCCCACGGTCATCTCCGACGACTACAATATGGGGCTGGGAGAGGCCAAAGCCATTTATCGCTATTTTGCCCAGGGTATCCCGTCCGCGTACACGATTGATGCAAATCACTGCCGCCAGTTTCACCCCAAGAAAAAATGCGGCGTGTGCGCGAAGAAATGTCAGGCCAAAGCGATTGATTATGATCAGCAGGATCAGATGATTGAAGTCGGGGCCGGCGCGATCATAGCGGCCACCGGTTACGATCTGTTCGATGCACAAAAAACGCCGCAATACGGTTACGGACGCATCCCGAATGTGATCACGGCCCTGGAACTGGAGCGACTCCTGTCAGCCAGCGGGCCGACAGAGGGCCATCTTTATCGGCCTTCTGATTTGGCACTGCAAAAAGACCTCTCTGAGCAGGAGAAGCGCAGCAAGAAGCTGCTCAAGACCCTGGGTCGCCATGAGAAGAAATTCGGTCAGACATCTGACGAATTTTATCCCCTCTATGAATCCGGAGAGCTTCAGGGGAAAGACTACGACAAATGGGCCCAGCAACTGAAAGAGCACAGGGAACTGACTCAGGAGATTGAGGGCAAACGCGAGAAAGCGGATAAAATTGCAGCAGCCAAACGGCTCGCCTTTATTCAGTGCGTCGGGTCCAGAGATATTCGGTTCAACCGGCACTGTTCAAGCTTTTGCTGCATGCATTCCATAAAGGAGGCGATTATCGCCCGTGAACACGATTCAGAGGTGGAAGTCTCTGTTTTCGGAATGGATATCCGGGCAGTGGGGAAAGGGTTTGAAGAATACCGGAACCGGGGCGCACGGAAATCGGGTATCCGGTACATTCGCAGCCGCGTGGCCGAAATAACAGAGAACGGGGACGCCACACCGGTGGTATGGTATGAGGACACCCTGACCCGGGAGGTGCGTCAGGTGCCGGCGGATCTGGTGATACTGGCCACAGCTTGTGAACCCGCGAGCGGGGTAAAGCAGTTGGCCGAGATACTCGGAATCGAACTCAACAACTTCGGATTCTTCAAAACCGGCGGCTCTCAGCCGATAGATACCACACGCCCAGGCGTTTTCACCTGCGGGTGCGCTCAGGGACCCATGGATATCCCTGAATCCGTAGCCCAGGCCAGCAGCGCAGCGGCACGAGCCGCTCAGATACTACTTAAGGGTTAAGGGTTAAGAGGTTAAGGGTTAAGGGTTTAAGTCTTAAAACTTAATAAGGAGGATACTTAAGTCTTAACCCTTAACCCCTTAAACCTTAACACCCTTAACCCTTAACACTCTTAAACCTTAACACTCTTAAAAGGGGGATATATGCGAATTGGCGTATTTGTTTGTCATTGCGGGTCCAATATTGCCGGAACGGTGGATTGTGAGGCGGTGACTCAGTATGCGGCCGCTCTTCCGGATGTTGTTTGTGCCGTAAATAATCTTTATACCTGCTCCGAATCCGGGATTGCGGAGATTCAGAAGGCTGTTGAAGCGCATGATCTGAGCCGGGTGGTGGTGGCGTCCTGCTCGCCTCGAACGCATCAGCCGTTGTTTCAGAGCTCCTGTGCCCAGGCAGGTTTGAATCCCTATCTCTTTGAGATGGTGAATATCCGGGATCAGTGTTCCTGGGTTCATGCTCAGAAAAAAGAGGAGGCTACTGAAAAAGCAAAGGATCTGGTGCGGATGGGGGTGGCGAAAAGCAGATTTCTGGAACCCCAGGAGGATATCAAAGCACCTCTGATTCCCAGGACCCTGGTAATCGGCGGCGGCACAGCGGGGCTGTCCGCGGCAGAGGCATTGGCGGATATGGGACTGGAGGTGGTTCTGGTCGAGAAAGCGCCGGAACCGGGCGGGCTTCTGAGGCAGATCAACCGGCTTGCGCCCGAGGGAGACAGGGCCGCCGACCGGATTTCCGCGCTTGTTGAGACGGTGATGGCCAAGTCCAACATAACCGTTTATACGGATTCCGAGGTGGAGTCTGTGGGCGGATATATCGGGAGTTTTGAGGTCGCTGTCCGTCAAAAGGAAGGAGAAACCCTTACCGAAAAAGTGGGTTGTATTGTGGTCGCGTCGGGTGCCGTTCCTCTTCAGCCGAAGGGGATGTACAACTACGACGGAAAGACCGTCATCACCCAGATGGAACTGGAAGAACAACTGGGCAGCGGATCTTATGCCGGCCGGCAGGTTGTGATGATCCAGTGCGTGGGCGCACGTTCTCCTGAGCGGGAGTACTGTTCAAGACTCTGCTGCATGACCGCGGTGAAAAATGCCCTTCTGATCAAAGAACAGGATCCGGATGCCCAGGTGCATATTCTGTATCGGGACATGCAGATGTACGGGACTGAACTCGAACAGATGCTATGGGATGCCAGGGGGCAGGGCGTCAGATTTGAGGTTTACGATGCGGAGCAGCCACCGACTGTGGAGAGCGACATCATCCGCTTTTACCATCCGCTGATGGGGGAAAACCGGGAGATCGCCTATGATCTTCTGGTTCTGTCCACGCCGCTGGTCGCGCGTGAAGATGCGCCCGCGCTTTCGCAACTGATGAGAGTTCCCGTGGATCAGAACGGTTTCTTCTTGGAGGCTCATGCCAAGCTGCGGCCCTTGGACTTTGCAACAGACGGCATCTTTGTCTGCGGCTCGGCCCGATATCCGGCCACAGTGGCAGAGGCCCGCGCCCAGGGACTGGGCGCGGCATCCAGAGTCGCGTCCATTCTTTTTAAAGGGGAGCGGGTGATCGACGCGATTGTGGCGGAGATCAATTCGGAGACCTGTGTGGGATGTATGGGATGTTCGGATATGTGCCCCTTCGGTGCCATATCCTACCTCCCGGAACAGAATATTTGCGAAGTGAACATGATCCTCTGCAAAGGGTGCGGCAACTGTGCAGCCACATGCCCGTCGCAAAGCGCTCAGCTCAGAGGATTCAAGCCTCAGCAGATATTGGCTCAGATCAGGGCAGTGTAAAGAAGCCGAGCGGTTTGAAAAGTGCGACCCGAAATGCTCGCGGGGGATTGCCAAAGCCCGCCTGAATGCTTCGGATTTGGCAATCCGAACCGAACGGCTCGGAAAGTGCGACCCCGAAATGCTCGCGACCCCGAAATGCTCGCGGAGGATTGCCAAATCCCCCGCCTGGCAACCCCGAAATGCTCGCGGGGGATTGCCAAATCCCCCGCCTGAATGCTTCGGATTTGGCAATCCGAACCGGCTCGGAAAGTGCGACCCCGAAATGCTCGCGACCCCGAAATGCTCGCGGGGGATTGCCGCCTGAATGCTTCGGATTTGGCAATCCGAACCGAAAAGTGCGACCCCGAAATGCTCGCGGAGGATTGCCAAATCCCCCGCCTGAATGCTCCGGATTTGGCAATCCGAACCGAACGGCTCGGAAAGTGCGACCCCGAAATGCTCGCGGGGATTGCTTCGGATTTGGCAATCCGTTTTTTTACGATTCCCATTTTGACGAACTTTTCTGTAAAAAAATTTTTGATATTCGGGTTAAAATCAGAAATTTTAACCGGAATATCAGACCAGTAATTCTGATGATGTTAATCGATTTTCAAATTCCCAATTTCCGATTTGACTAAGTTTTTGAAATATTCTATAGTCAAAAAAAGCTGAGTTTCCAAACATTTTGGAATGACAAATCCGCCTCCCTGATCCGGGGAGCTGTCAGGATGTTTTCGATCTGCCGAATATAAACAAAGGAGGATAAATGCTGGGGAATATATCAAAAAGCAAGTTTGCCATAAAATGGAGCATCAAATGGAAACTGATGGCGATTATGACAATTCTCATGCTCAGTCTGGTGACGATACTGACATATATTCAGATATCGTCCCAGAAAAAAATGCTGGAGAATGAACTGAACAAGCGAATTACACTTATGAAGGAAAACCTCAGAGAGCGTGGAAAGAGCTTTATTGCAAATCTGTCGGATCAGGTGGAAAACAATATTGCCTCTTTTAATTTTTCCGGGGCTATTGAGGCGGTAAAGGTAAGGGCTAAAAACAACAGGGACATCAGGTATGCTGTCCTGATGGATTCTTCCGGTCAGGTTTTTATTCACACGCTGAACCTGAATCCTGGTCAAAGCAAACTGACTGAAAGAGATGCCCGCGCATTGAAGCATAAGAATGTAGTGGTGGGAGAATATCAGAAAGGGAATGAGTCTGTCATAGAAATTGTGAATTCCATACAGATCAGCACCGAGCCATGGGGCGTTTTAAGGCTGGTTTACACACTGGAACATCTTGACAGGGAAATAGAAGACTCCCGGCAACAGATCGGATACGATATTAAACAGATGATTTACAATTCCGTTCTGACATCACTGGGATTCATGGGGATATGTTTCATTATCGTCGTTATTCTGTCAACAAGATTTTCAAAACCGCTTATTCATCTGACCCATGTTGCCAGGAAACTTTCCATAGGCGACTTTTCCATATCTTCGGACATCCGGATCCGCTCAAAAGATGAAGTGGGCGTGCTTGCAGAGACTTTTATCGAAATGAGTAATGAACTGAAAGATTCTTACAGAAAGCTGGAAGAATACAACAGAACGCTTGAGCAGAAAGTTGAGAAAAGGACAGAAGAACTGAACAAAACCCTTGAAGTGGTGGAGGAAACCAATGAAAAGATTACGGACAGCATCCGGTACGCCAAAATGATCCAGCGTTCACTGCTGCCGAACCCTGGGAGCATAAAGTCCTTTCTTCCGGACAGTTTTTTTATCTGGAAGCCCAGGGATATTGTCGGCGGGGATTTTATATTTACGGACAGCTTCAAAGAGGGGTTTGTTATTGCGGTCATTGACTGCACCGGGCACGGCGTTCCCGGGGCCTTTATCACCATGATCGCCACTTTCGGCCTCAGAAAGATTACAAGGGATGAAGGCTGCCATGATCCCGCTGAAATCCTCAAGCGACTGAATTTCATTATAAAAACATCTCTTAAACAGGATACTGAGTACGCGCAGTCCGATGACGGGCTGGATGCGGCTGTCTGTTTTGTCAGTGGTCAGTCGTCGGTTGTCAGTGGTCAGTTGTCGGTTGTCAGTGGTCAGTTGTCGGTTGTCAGTGGTCAGTCGTCGGTTGTCAGTGGTCAGTCGTCGGTTGTCAGTGGTCAGTCGTCAGTTGTCAGTGGTCAGTCGTCGGTTGTCAGTGGCCAGCCGTCAGTTGTCAGTCGTCAGTTGTCGGTTGTCAGTGGTCAGTCGTCAGTTACAACGGACAACCGACAACCGACAACGGACAACCGACAACCGACAACCGACAACCGACAACCGACAACCGACAACCGACAACTGATCTTTGCAGGGGCAAAACTGCCGCTGATTTATATTCATAATGATGAAATCAATGTTATCAAGGGGAACAGACAAAGCATCGGCTACAAAAAATCGAAGCTGAACTTTGATTTCACCAATCATGTCATCAATGTCAGGGAAGGGATGTCTTTTTATATGGCAAGCGATGGTTTTCCGGACCAACTGGGCGAAAAGACTGACCGGCGGTTCGGTAGCAAGCGCTTTAAAAATCTGTTAAAAGAAAGCTGCGATAACCCCTTTGAAAAACAGCGGGATATAATTCTTGAAGCTTTTGATGAGTATAAAGGGAAAAGTGAAAGGCAGGATGATGTGACGGTGGTGGGATTCGGGTTTAAATAATGGATACTATTTTGTAGTGCTGAACCTCCTTATAACTTTATAACATGAGGCAGCAATGGAGAGCCGGAAAACTTCCTCAGTTTCAGCAAACTCAGAGCCTTCTTCTCCTCTCACGCCCTGGAACCTACATTGACGGCGTAAACCGGGGCTATACGGACGGACTGCGGGAAGATCACCTTGTTCATCAGACCGATCCGCCTATCAGCGATGAGCAAAGACAGCAAATAAAACATTTTGAAAATCTTCAATGCCTAAAAAATGACAAGGAGGCTGAAAATGGCACTATTCCTTATAACGTGTGTTTATGACGAAGGTGTTTATGAAAGCTCGTTCAGAGTGGTAAAAGCATCTTCAAGAGAAGCGGTCGCCAAATATATTCTGAGCCATTATGAATCTTATGAAGACTTTGTCACAAGAAGTATTTTTTACAAATGGCTGTATGATCCGAAAGAAGGCCCTGTCGAGTTGTGGGACAGCATGAATCATGTCATTTTAAATTCGGAAGATAAGAACAAACTCATGAATGTCTTCAAACCCTGGATTCTGAACTTATCACCTGAAGAATTCCTCAAATGGGCTGATCGCACAAGAGTTGACGGTGACAGCGAGGCAAAATTATCTGTTTATGAGATAAAACAGGTGGAAGCCTGTGAATAACTGAGTTTGACGGAGGTCAAAAGGAAAATGGGACAGTATTACATGATCGTAAATCTTGACAAACGGGAATATCTGAATCCGCTCAGGTTCGGAGACGGGTGCAAGGTTCGTGAATTCGGATTTTCATCTTACGGGGCGATGTCCGCACTGGCAATATTGCTGGCCAAAAGCAGTCAGCTTGAAGGCGGGGGAGAATTCGATTCCGTGCTTACGGGCGCATGGGCGGAAAACAGAATTGTAATCATCGGAGATTATGACGAAAGCGGCCTTTATCAGCGTCTCAGCAAAGAATATACGGATATCAGCCCGGAAATTTTGCGGATTATGACGGATGATGAATTTTGCGACAGGGAAATACGGGAAAGCGGACGACTTCGTCTGATTGAGGAATCCGTCAGAGTATCAGAAACATTTAAAAAATACAAGATGAAAAATGAAACTGTTTAACGGAATCATCAGCAAGGACTATGCCTGGGAAATTGCGCTGTTTCACAAATTGCGGGAATTTTCGGACGGGATGACTTTTTTCAATATGACAATAGACTGGGACAGGTATCTGGCCGACCATTCCCCAAGATTCTGTATTCATGTTGTCATTCTGAATTACACCCTGATTGAAGCAAACATCTATTACCGCCATCACAGAGATTCTGAAGATGAAAAAGCAGTTCAACCGACAGCCATGAATCACATCCCAAATAAATAATAAAGGAATGATGACGAATATGAATTTATCCGCTGCTCAGAAAGAAGCTGTGGAATTTAACGGCTCGCCCACGCTGGTTGTCAGCGGGGCAGGCTCAGGAAAAACCACTGTGCTGACAAACAAGATCGTGAATCTTGTTCATAACGGCTGCAATCCCGCACGGATTCTGGCCATCACCTTCACAAACAAGGCCGCGGAGGAGATGAAAACCCGGCTTGTGGAAATGACAGGTCTGCCCATAACGAGGTTCCCGTGGGTGCGCACCTATCATTCAGCCTGTTTCAGAATCCTCAGAAAGCACTGCACGCTGTTGGGATACAAAAACCCGCTCCAGATTTATGACACATATCAGCAGAAGAAGATCATCAAAGAGATTCTTCTGGAGATGAACTCTGACAAAAAATATGTGCCTGCGGTCTCGTCCCATATCTCAAGGGCGAAAAACACGGGGGATCCTGTGAAATATTTCGACCGGAATCCCCGAGTCTCCCTTATCCGGCTGATAGATGTTTATCAAATGTATGAAACCTATCTCTTCTCCTCGAATGCCGTGGATTTTGACAATATTCTGGTAAAGACCCGTGATCTTCTCACGGAACACAGGGATATCCGGGAGGATTATCAGAGTCGTTTTCAGTATGTCCTGTGCGACGAGTTTCAGGACACCAACCCGCTTCAGGCGGTGCTGACCGATCTCTTTGTCAGAAACGGGAATCTCTTCTGCGTGGGAGACGACTGGCAGAGCATCTACCGGTTCCGCGGAAGCAGTCTGGACAATTTTCTGTCATTCCCGGAAAAATACAGAGACGCCAGAATATTCCGCCTGGAGCAGAATTATCGTTCCGCGGATGAGATCGTGCAGATCGCCAATGAACTGATCGGGCATAACACCTATAAGATGGATAAAAAATGCTTTTCTGAAAAACATGGCGGCGTCGTGGAACTTCACAATTTTTCCAGTGAAAGGCAGGAGGCGGAATGGGTCGGCAGAAAGCTCAGGGTTCTCGGGAGCATGGGAATTCCTTATGAGAAAATGGCTGTGCTGTACCGGACCAAATTCTGTTCGCTCTCTTTTGAGGAGGCTTTCAGGCGTCTCGGGATTCCGTATCAGATGATGGGTTCCAAAGGCTTTTTTGAACGGAAAGAGATTCTTGACATTAACTCTTATATCAAATCCGCAGTTTTTCCCAAAGACAATGTCTCTTTTGAGCGCGTTGTTAATACGCCCAAGCGGGGGATCGGTGATAAGACGGTTCGGAAGATAGGAGATGCGCGGACGGAGAATATGAGCCTTCAGGATGCGGCGCGCAAAGTTCTGGCAGAAAGATTGATGAGCAAAAAGCTCCACAGCTCGCTCAGTCATCTGATTCAAATCCTTGACGATATAAAAAACAGGTCGCCGAAAGATGCGGTTAATGAAATTTTGGCCCGGTCCGGCTACCTGAGTTATCTTGAAAAATATTCGAAGTCCTCGGGAACCGATTATATCTCACGGAAGGAGAATATCGATGAGCTGATCTGGCTGGCGTCAAGGAAAGCAAGCCTTATCGAATATTTGGAAGAAGTGGATCTGGTCAGTGAGGATCGTAATGAGGAGGATGAGGAAGGCGGAAACGACAAGGTAAAGCTTTCAACCATCCATGCCAGCAAGGGACTGGAATACTTTGTGGTCTTCATTGTCGGCTGTGAGGAGGACCTTTTCCCCCATTGGCGCTCGAAAAAGAGCGATGCGGAGTTGCAGGAGGAAAGGCGGCTCATGTATGTTGCGGTGACCCGTGCGGAGCAGTATCTGTTTGTCAGTTATGCAAGGTTCAGGAGAGGAGAGTCGGCTCGGAAAAGCCGGTTTTGGGGAGAGGTTCAGGTTGCTTTGGAGAGATAAACTACAGGGATTGCACCATAAGTGTAAACTTAGGGCTTAATCTTGCTCTTGCTCTTGCTCTTGCTCTTGCTCTTGCTCTTGTCTTGCTCTTGCTCTTGCTCTTGCTCTTAATCTTGCTCTTGCTCTTGCTCTTGCTCTTGCTCTTGTCTTGCTCTTGCTCTTGCTCTTTATCCTGATAAAGAGCAAGAGCAAGATAAAGATAAAGATAAAGATAAAGATAAAGATAAAGATAAAGATAAAGATAAAGAGATTTATGTGCAATCCTTGTTTAAAAATCGGGCCTTTCTGCGGCAACAACGATCAGCCAGTCATCTTTGCCGAGTTTGTGATCACAGTCAGGGTTTGTAATCAGATTTCTGCTGGTTTCGTCTTCGATTCCGAGGCAGAGGATGTTACGCTCTTTTTTGAGCTCGCACATCGCTTCAAAAAAAGTCCGCCCTTCCAGATCGGAAGGGAGCTTTATTTTGCAAATCTCCTCCCCGTAGCGGTTGCTGACAAGCTCGCTGATCAGACGGGTGATGCCGTGATCAATCGCGGCCTGTACCAGCAGATTCGTACTCAGCTCTCCGACGACAATAATTTCATCCGCCTTTGCCATCCGGCAGTGCTCCGCATTCTTGGAATCCATCAGTTCCACACAGGTATAGATATCGGGATTCAGGTTTTTTATGACCAAGGTGCTCAGGATGGTCTTTGCATCCCGTGCATAGGCATCCAGAGAGTCATCGGAAAGGAGAATGACCACCCGGGCCTCTCCCAAGTTTGCCTTTTCCAGAGTATCCGTGCTGACCTCCCCGCGTATAAAACGGAGCCCGGGGTCATCCGTCGGCTTTTCAGGAATATCCGCAATAACGACCAGGGGGGCATCGCTGCATTTCGGATCCGCACGGAGTTCCGCAACAATCTCGTCCCCTCTGAAATTCCATCCGCATACTATGAAATGATCCTTTGCATCGGTTGCTTTCATACCTTTGTTCTCCAAAAATCTCTCTTCGATAAATATGGTGGCAATACTGGCAGTCAGTACGCCCAAAAAGCCGATCCCGATAACCATCACCGTCATGCCCACAAATCTGCCGCCTGTGGTGGCCGGAGAGATGTCGCCGTATCCGACGGTTGTCAGGGTGACAACAGCCCACCAGAGCGCGTCGATAAAACTGACCTTTTCTTCAAAGAAGGCAAAAGCCAGACTCCCTGAACTAATAACAAAAAGAAGAAAAAGCCCGACCCTGAACATCTTTTCACGCCGGATCAGGGCTATCAGCCTTTTCAGAAAGATAAATAAATGATGCATTATGGCTGCCTATAGATTTTATCTGATTTATTCGGAGGCATCTGACAGGCTGCACCGACATCACATGACGAACATCCGCAATGACATCCTCCGTCTTTTTTCAAGCTTCTGTAAAAAGTCCTGACAACATAAATGCCAGCCAGACCGACAATCAGAATAACTAGTAAATTCTCCATCATCCTCCCCTCAATAGCGGAGCCCGTGAACGTGCCCGTGAACGTGAACGTGCCCGTGAACGTGAACGTGCCCGTGCCCGTGAACGTGCCCGTGAACGTGAACTCAAATGTTAATACTTATTTACGGTAAGTTCAAGTTCAAGTTCACGTTCATGTTCATGTTCACGTTCACGTTCACGTTCACGGGCACGTTCACGTTCACGTTCACGGGCACGGGCACGTTCAATAGCCCATAAGCGAACCGACCTGAAACACAAGCACTGCCAAGGCAAAGGCCAGAACAGTGTTAAACATCATGGAAAAGGCCCCCCATTTCCATGACCCGGCTTCTTTGGCAATACATACGACTGTGACAAAGCAGGGGGTGTAGAACATGATGAAGATGACCAGGCTCAACGCCACTAACGGACGCCAGTTGGGCGATCCGGCCAGCGTATCTGAAAGGGAGCCGCTCTCTTCAGGATCAACCTGGCCCATGGAATACGCGGTGCCCAAAGTTGAGACGATCACCTCCTTTGCGGCAAAGCCGCCCACCAAGGCGATATTGGTGCGCCAGTCAAAACCGGCCAGTTGCGTCATGTTTTCCAGAAATGTTCCGATGCGGCCGGCCACGGAATTTCTCAGACTGGCTTCCGCTTCTGCTGAATCAACAGTGGACAAGCGGTCTTTCAGGTTCCGGGCATCGGGGGAAAGCGACGTCTCTTTGTTCGCAGATTCAAGCTCCCGGGGAACGGAGGATGAAACCGCCGTTTTAACCGCCTCACGCTGTTTTTCATAAGCCTGTGTTTCTGAATCTGGCAGACGGGGAAAGGTCATCATGGCCCATATAATGACGGAGATTCCCAGGATCACTGTTCCGGCTTTTTTAATATACTGCCATGTTCTCTCCCAAGTGTGAATGGCCAGCCCTTTGAATGTGGGCAGACGATAGGGGGGAAGTTCCATGACAAAGGGTGTTGGCGGTCCTTTGATGACTGTCATCCGCAGAAATTTGGCCACCAGCAGAGCCCCTGTCCATGAAATGAGCGTGAATATGAACATGAACAGGGCCCTCTCCTTTGCAAAGAATGTTCCGATCATCAGCGCCAGTATGGGGAGTTTGGCGCCGCAGTTCATGAAAGGGACAGTCAGCAAAGTGGCCATACGCTCACGCGGGGATTTGAGCGTCCGGGCCGCCATGACCCCGGGCACGGCGCACCCTCCGGCAATACCTCCGGATATGACATAAGGCATGACCGAACTGCCGTGCAGACCGAATATCATAAATATCCTGTCCATCATGAACGCCACTCTTGCAAAGTAACCGGAATCCTCCAGCAGGGCAATGCCGAAAAACATGAACATGATTAGCGGCACAAATCCCAGGACCCCTCCGACGCCGTCAATAACACCGGATACAATGAGGGATCTGAGAAGGCCGTCAGGAAGATTCGCTGATGCCAGATCGCTCAGCCATCCGAAAAGACGCTCAAACCAGATCACCGGGACTTCACTGTAGGTGAATGTGAATTTGTAAAGGCCCATAAGCACCAGAAGCATGATGAGAGGGCCGAGAAATCGGTTGGTCAGAATCCTGTCAATCTTATCGGACGCGTAAAGCCTGTTCTGATCATCCCTCCGATGAATGATCCCCTGCCTCAGTATGGAACTGATGTAGCCGTAGCGATAATCCGCGATCATTGCTTCGGGATAGATGTCCATGGTCTCATGAAGATGAACAGACACATCCTCCACCATTTTTTCAAACTTCTCTGCCATGTCCGGATATTCCTTCCGGCCTCTTGACAGAATCAGCTCATCATTTTCCAGATATTTCAGCGCGGTCCAGCGGAGGGGATACATATCGGTCAGAAAGCTCTTCTTTTCAATCTCTTTCTCCATTTCAAGGAGTGTTCTGTCCAGATCATCTCCGTAGGATATTTTAAGCGGAGCAGTTTTGTTCTTTTTCATGGCCAGCCCCGCGGCCGCCTTCATAAGATCATGCTTGCCGTAGCCGGTGCGGGCGATGATGGGAACCACGGGGACACCTAAGAGAGTGGAAAGTTTTTTTGAATCGATTTCTATCCCCCGGCTTTTGGCCACATCGATCATATTCAGCGCGATACAGGTGGGGATGCCCCGTTCAAGAAATTGGAGTGTCAGGTAGAGATTCCGTTCCAAGTTGGACGCGTCAACAATATTGATGATCACCTCCGGTTTTTCATTCACCAGAAAATCCCTGGCCACCACCTCTTCCACAGAATACGCGGTAAGGGAATAAGTTCCGGGAAGATCCACAATGTGCAGCTTATATCCGTTGTGAACATAGGTTCCCTCTTTTTTTTCCACCGTGACGCCCGGATAATTTCCCACATGCTGACGGGCACCGGTCAGCGCGTTAAATAGCGTTGTTTTGCCGGAGTTGGGGTTTCCTCCCAAAGCGACAGTTGTTTCCATTTATATTATCCACCTTTCCGATTTCCGATTTCAGATTATAACGGTTTCAGATCCCGTGAACTTAAACTTGAACTTGAACTTGAACCTGAACTTGAACCTGAACTGCCCGTTAATGAATGTTCCTGATTCAGACGGATTGTGTGGTCCGAATCTGTTTTTTAACGCAGAGATTCGGATGAGACTCCGCGGTCCTCCGCGGTCTCTGCGATCTCCGCGTTTTTCTGACCGCCTGAAATGATGCGGAACCACAAAATTTGGAATGTTCGCAGGTTCAGGGCACATTCCCAAAAAGTAGGATACACGAATCACGGAAAAAGACCGGGTTTCCGAAACCCCCGGGGAATCCGGCCGCGGATCATTCGTGTCATTCGCGCTCATCTGTCGGCCGGATCACAATGTTACCTAATCTTAAGGATTCCTAAAACTCTTTATCTTGCTCTTTATCAAACAGATAAAGAGCAAGATTAAGAGCAAGAGCAAGATTAAGAGCAAGATTAAGAGCAAGAGTTCCCATGTTCAAGTTCAGGTTCGCGTTCACGGAGATGGTCTCCCAAATCCGTTATAATCAGCCGATTTCCAATTTTCGGTAGAGCTAAAAGTTTGATTAATCTCGGCAGCACAGATAGAAATATGGACGCGGCACCGCCTAAAGGCGGGACTACGAACTTTTCAATTATGGACGCGGCACCGCCTAAAGGCGGAACTACGAACTTTTTTCAATTATGAATATTCACTTCTATGTGTGCAGCTTCATTATTTCTCAATGTGAGGGTGAATCCCCTCACCCTCAGAGCCACCGGATCATACAACGGCGCACGGCCCTGAATTTTGATATCTGTCCCGGGAACAAGCCCCATGTCACGGATGCGCCTTCCAAGTTCACCGCTCACTTTAACCGCAGATATGGTTCCGGATTGATTGTCTTCCATATTTCGCATCATTAATCGGGACATTTTGTAACCTCCGTAAAATTGATTTTCTGCAAACAGCAGAAGTATTTGATCCAGATAATTACCAACTTTGGTATGCCAAACTTATAATGCCTAAACTAATCCATGTCAAGCTCTCTTCTTTTTTAATTTTAAAAGGTAAGGATGGGCGTTTATGATTTGGAGTGCTGAAATGAAATTTTAGCACAAACCGGGAGTGCCGAAAAGAACAGCGGGACGCAGATAAACGCGGATAAACGCGGATGAGCTCAAAATAAGGTGTAAAGTATCTTTCATATTATTTCAAAAGTATTTTTGAAGATGCCTAAAATTGGGTGTGTCC
>JAUCGI010000014.1:14391-54081 GCA_030378035.1 Desulfobacterales bacterium HSG2 | reverse complement strand
TTCCCGGGACCTGTCCGGCATGCTTCCGGGAAGATTTCAGTTCCATTATCTTGAAAAACTTCCCGATGATGAGACTGTGGAGATGATCCTGAAGTATTCCCTTCTGGAGAACATCCCGGTGGCGGAGGAGACTGTCCCTCTCATGGCGGGCCTCACGGAGGGGAATCCGTTTTACATCAGTTCCCTGTTCCGGTCCAAATATCCGGGAAAGGACCTGACAACCGAAAAAGGTCTGCTTGAAACCCTGGAGTTTGAGACCCTCAGCAGGGAGGGGCGGATAAAAACCATCTGGATGGAATACATATCCTACGCGCTGAGGGAGGCGAATGACATTTATGCGAAGCAGATGGTGCTTTATCTGTCGAAACACAGAAACAGGGAGGTCGGGCGGGATGAGCTGAGGGAAAAACTGACCCCTGAAATGAGCGACTCGGAGCTTGAGGAGAAACTGAAAATCCTGGTGAACGCCGACATTATTGAGCAGGGAGCCAGCAATTTTTACTACCGGGGGGTCCCCGACAACATTTTTGACAAGGTGTTCCGGGGGGTGTATGCCGATGAGATCGAAACTTTTGATCCGAAAGAGATCACAGGGGAGTACAAGGCCCTGGCGGAAAAACTGATCGGGAACAACAAACGGCTCCGGGGAGAATACGGACGTTACAAGGGGGCATTTGCCGAGTTTGTGATCATCCACAATCTCAGGCATGAGGCTCACAAAGACAATGCGTTGTTCGGAGCGACAGTGCGGAACCTGCCGGACGACTTTAAATTTGTCGAATATGGGAATGTGTGGTCGTATCACACCCCGCCCCTGCACGAGCCGGAATTCCAGGCCGACATTCTTGCCAGGGCGGGGAAGGATGAGCATTCGCTGATCTGGGAGGTGAAAAACCGGAAGGTGAAATTCAGTGTGAAAGATGCGAAGGATTTTGTGAAAAAGGCGGAGGAGCTAATGAGGCTTGAAAATCTGGACAAAACGGTGCTGTTCGTCTTTTCTGCGAGCGGATTTTTCAAGAACACGCTTGTGTATCTGAAAAAACACGGAATTGCCTGGACGAGCGACAAAAGATGGCTGGAAAAGCCGTGAGCCGTCCTTTCAGAGTCTGTCATGTCCTTTTAAAGCTCAGGCCGGATTGGCAAATCCGGGCCATTCCGTGGGATTTGACAATCCCCCGGGAGCAGAGAGGGGAGCGGGCCATGTCGGGGGGGTTGGCAATCCCTCGGGAGCGTGAAGGGAGTAATCCATGCCGGGGGATTTGGCAATCCCCCGGGAGCGTGGATTGAGGAGTGAGCCATGCCGGGGGATTTGGCAATTCCCCGGGAGCGTGAGGGGAGTAATCCATGCCGGGGGATTTGGCAATCCCCCGGGAGCGTGGATTGAGGAGTGAGCCATGCCGGGGGATTTGGCAATCCCCCGGGAGCGTGACAGGATGAGTTATGCCGGAATCAGGTAGGCTTATGGCAACAATGGACAGAGCAGGCTTTTCTGCACTGTGCAAAACAAAATTAAAAGGAGATTTTCCCATGAAAAAGACAGCATTGTTTCAGATCATTGTATTCATCATCATCCTTATTTTCATCCAGGCGGCCCATGCCCGGAAGTACCCCATGATCCCGTTCATCACCGGCATCGAGACCCTTTACGATGTCTGGGGCACGTCCGCTGAGAATGTGTATGTCGTGGGCCAGAGCGGGACCATCCTGCATTATGACGGCGAAACCCTGACACTCATGGAGAGCGGCACTTATTTTGAACTCCGGGGCATCTGGGGAAGCTCCGCGGACGACATTTTTGCCGTGGGCGGCGGTGGCACGATCATCCGCTATGACGGCAAAGAATGGACACCCATGGACAGCGGTTCGGATGCCTGGTTCAACAGCGTGTGGGGCGTTTCCGGGTCTGATGTGTTTGCCGTGGGGGACGGCGGTGTCATCCTGCACTATGACGGAAAGCAGTGGACCCGGATGAACAGCGGCACGGACAAAGATATCCTCGCTGTATGGGGAAATAACGGAACCGATGTCTTTGCCGTGGGGAAAAACGGCTTGATCCTGCACTATGCCGGCTCCGGATGGATATCCATGAACAGCGGCACAAATTCACGCCTCACAGGTGTATGGGGCAGTTCCGGAACCGATGTCTTTGCTGTTGGCTTTTTGCCAGGTATAATCCTGCACTACGATGGCAGGGAATGGACACGGAGTTACAACGATTCGGCTGTTTTCCTTTTTGACTTATGGGGCTCCGGAAGCGATGTCTTTGCCTCGGGGAGAAATCTGTATAGCCATGACATCAGCCTGTTGCACCATGACGGTGCGGAATGGACGCCTGAGGAATTTGATTCAAGGGTTTTTCTCAACGGTGTGTGGGGGCTTCCTGCTGAAAACAGGTCCGGATATGATATCTTTGCCGTGGGAGAATGCGGCACAATTATGCATTATGACGGGAGCCGCCAGACGATTCTGAGAGGCGGCATGTGCGACGATTTTTATCAGGTGCGGGGGAGTTCCGCATCCCATCTCTTTGCCGTGGGGGGGACAGCGCTTGTCCCGGGCAGCGGCGTGATCATGCATCATGACGGCAGCGCATGGGCACCGGCAGGCGATTTCAGTGACTTCGACAACTTCCTGGATATATGGGAATATCCGGCTGAAAACCATTCCGAATTCTTTGTTGTGGGAGCATCAGGTGCGATTCTGCACCATGACGGGGACGCATGGATGCAGATGGAAAGCGGCACAAAACAAGACCTCGGGGGAATATGGGGACATCCGGCTGAAAATCGTCCCGGACCTGAAATCTTTGCGGTGGGAGGCCCCGGTACGATCCTGCATTATGACGGAGAGGCGTGGTCACCTATGGACAGCGGTACGAAACTGAATCTCTGTGACGTATGGGGTTATCATGATGAAAATCGCCCCGTAACCGAGGTTTTTGCCGTGGGTTGGAAAGGTGTCATCCTGCACTATGACGGTGAGGAGTGGAAGCAGATGGACAGCGGCACGGGAAACTATCTCAATGGTGTGTGGGGACATCCGGCTGAGAACAGGCTCGGTTTTGAAGTCTTTGCAGTGGGACTTTTCGGAACGATCCTGCACTATGACGGCAAGGCATGGAAACAGGCGGACAGCGGCATGAAAGACCATCTCCGGGGTGTATGGGGGCATCCGGAAAAAAACAGGCTCGGAACCGAGGTTTTTGCCACAGGGGATAATGGCGTCATCCTGCACTATGACGGCGAGGCATGGACCCGTGTGGAAAGTTTTACAAAGGAAACTTTTTCTTCACCTGCGGGCAGTCTTCCCGGATCGGAACTGTTTGTTTCAGGAGGGCATTTGCAATTCGGGGGCGGTGCTGTCCTGGGCTACCGCTATTTTGCAGTCGGACCGGTTCTTCCGGAAAACGTGAAAGAAGGGAGCGGAACTGCGCGGGGAGAAGTCCGTGTGAAATATGCTCCGGCAGAGGATGTCCCGGTGAGCTTGGTTTCCGATGACATGTCGGAGATTGCCGTGCCGGATACCGTTGTCATTCCGGCCGGAGAAACTTCGGTCTTCTTTGATATCAGCATCGGGGATGATCTGCTTCGGGACGGCTCCCGGTATGTTTCCGTCACCGCGTCCGCTGACGGTTATTTTTCCGGAAAAGTCATTGTCCGCACTGATGATGATGAGATCGCTGAAATCAGACTGCGCCTGCCCCCGGATGCAAAAGAGGGAAACGATGTCCTGACCGGGGAGATACTGTTGTGCGAACCCGGAGCGGAATCAGGCTGCATTTCCCTGGTTGCGGAAAAAGATGTTGCCGTGTCATTGCATTCGGATAACACCGCAGCAGTCACGGTTCCGCTCCGGGTCATTGTCCCGGCGGGCCAGACCGGCATCGCCTTTGACATGGGCATTACAGATGACAGGGATATTGATGACATTCAGACCGCGACCGTCACCGCATCCGTGGAAGGCTGGACATCCGGCAGCGCGGTCACACAGGTGGCGGACAACGACAGGTATGTTCTTTTCCTCACTGTTCCGGAAAAGGTGACAGAAGGCGACGGCACGATGAAGGCCGCTGGAACGGTCTCACTTTCAGAGCCGTATCCGTCTGATGTCACTGTTTCCATCCTCTCCCAGGTTCCTTCCGAACTGACGGCTCCCCATGCTGTCGTCATCCCCGCGGGACAGACATCCGCGGCATTTGACCTGACCGTCATGGAAGATGCGATTCCGGACAGAGACCGAACCGTCACCCTCCGGGCATCCTCGGCAGACTGGACATCCGGCAAAGCAGATGTCCGTGTCCGGGACACGGACAGAAAACTGGACATGATGCACATCTCTTCAAATTTTCTTGGTATATGGGGAAATTCGGAAACCAATATTTTTACCGTGGGCAGATGGGGCGCAATCCTTTATTATGACGGAATGGCATGGACACTTATGGAAAGCGGCGCCAATACCACGGAATGGTTGACAGACGTATGGGGATATCCCACTGAAAACGGGTCGGGAACCGGCGTGTTTGCCGTGAGCCAGTCAGGCGGCTCGATTCTGCACTATGACGGCACGGCATGGACCCTGGCGGACAGCGATGTGGGAGTAATTGATGGTATATGGGGGAGTTCGGAAAACAATTTCTTTGCCGTGGGACGAGACGGCTCGATCCTCCACTATGACGGCGGGACATGGACCTTCATGGAGAGCGGCACAGGCAGATGGCTTGACAGTGTGTGGGGGCATCCTGCTGAAAACAGATTCGGATTCAAAGTTTATGCCGTTGGAGAAGCCGGCACGATCCTTCATTATGACGGAACAGCATGGACACAGATGGAAAGCGGGACCGATCGGTATCTTATGGATGTGTGGGGCCGCCCGGCTGAAAACGGACACGGATACGAGATATTTGCCGTGGGATATGAAGGGACCATTGTTCATTATGACGGCAAAACATGGATGCCCATGGACAGCGGAACCGACAGAATGCTCCGAGGGATGGGAGGAACCGAAACCGATGTTTTTGCGGTGGGAGTTGAAGGACTGATACTGCATTATGACGGCGGGGCATGGGAAAATATGGAAAGCGGCACGGATGTACGGCTCGAAAATGTATGGGCATGTCCTTCTGAAAACAGCGGCAAAGGAAAGAAAACCATTGCCTTTGCAGTGGGTCATGATGGTGTCATCCTGCGCTATGACGGTGTGCAATGGAAACCCATGGAACTGTATGAGAATATTGATTTCACGGGTATCCGGAACATGTCGGATCAGACCGGTTCTGTCCGGGATGCGGTTGCCGTGGGCAACAACGGGGCAATTCTCCGTTATGACGGCACGGACTGGCACAGGACAGCAGCCGGCACGGACTGGCAGATGAGCCTGAACAGTGTGTGGGCCCCACCTTCCTCTCCTTCCGGGATTCCGTCCGCACAGGAAATATTTGCCGTGGGCGAAACCGGAATCATCCTTCATTTTGACGGCACTGACTGGCATAAGACGGAAATTGTCACTGACAGGCAACTGAATGATATATGGGGGACTTCCGCATCTGACATTTATGTTGTGGGCAATGAGGGAACCGTACTGTATTATGACGGGTCGGCATGGACACAGGAGGACAGCGGCACGGATGCGGATATCAACAGTGTGTGGGGCATTCCGGGAGAAATCGGCGTGAAACCGGAAATCTTTGCCGTGGGAAATTCCGGGACCATCCTTCGCCGCGACAGATCAGGATGGATCCCCATGAACAGCGGAACGGAGAATGATCTCATGGGGGTGTGGATATCCGGGAATATGGAACAGGGCATGACCCGGGCCTTTGCCGTGGGGCGTAACGAGACTATCCTCTGTTACGACGGCTCAGTATGGATTCCCATGGACAGCGGAATAACAGAACATATAAATCTTACATTGGATTTCCATGATGTCTGGGGAAATTCCGGAACCGATGTCTTTGCCGTCGGAACTCCTTACATTCTGTACTATGACGGCATAAAATGGACAGTCATGGATGAGTCTGCCTTTTATCAAGGGGTTCACGGGAATTCCGGCGGGGATGTCTTTTTTGCCGGTATTGACGGTGTCATCTGCCATTATTCAGCCTTCACCGTGACGATTCCCGAAACCGCAGCCGAAGGCGCAGGCATTTTGCCGGGAACAGTGCGGATTCCCGCTCCCCGTGAAACTGATCTTGCAGTGAAAATGACCTCCTTCGACACAACCGAGGTCACGGTTCCCGCATCTGTCACCATCCCCGCGGGCCAAACCTCGGTTCCCTTTGAGCTGCATGTTTCCGATGACGACCTCACGGACGGCACACAGACCGTTGCCGTGATCGCCACAGCCCCCGGGGACAAATACCTCAACGGCGGCAGAACCGAAATCCGGATTACGGACAATGAGACCGCTGTTCTGAGCCTGAGCCTTCCCGAAACAGCGGATGAAGGGGATGAAACCATAAGCGGTGTTGTTTCCATGAGCGAGCCTGCGGGAAAGGATGTTGCCGTAAAATTAGACCTGCGGGGTTTCCAAAACCCCGCAGGTCTCATGTCTGTCACCATCCCGGCAGGCGAAACCGCAGCCGAATTCACCCTGTCCGTAACAGATGACACCGAATTTGGCGGCACACAGCCCGCAGGCGTGAACGCATCCGTGGAAAACTGGACATCAGCCTCAGCCTCAGTTTCCGTAAATGACAACGAGGTCCCGGAGCTTGCCCTCGCAGTCCCGCAGGAGGTCTCTGAAAATGACGGGAACCTGTCAGAAGCCGGAACCGTCTCCGTTCCCGGAACCCCGGTTTATGATCTGAGCATAGCCCTTCATTCCGATGATATAACCGAGGCGGCTGTCCCGGAAAGCGTCATCATACCGGCAGGGGAGATGTCCGCATCCTTTGACATCACTCTTACCGATGATCCGGACATTGACGGCACGCAGACCGTCACCGTGACCGCATCGGCAGACGGCTGGACACCGGCAGAGGCAGTTGTCACGGTGAACGACAATGATCCCGGAATCCTTCAGTTCACCACGGATCGCCATATTGCCCTGGGAAGCGACGGGGAATTCTCTGTGCCCGTCATCCGCACAGGAAGCAGCAGCGGGGAAGTCACTTGTCAGTTGTCAGTTGCCGGTGATCAGTTGTCAGAAAAGCATACGCTTGTATTCGGAGACGGTGAGACGAGCTTCACAGCAGACCTACGAGGTTTTGAAAACCTCGTAGGTCTTATGCTCTCAGAACCCGGCGGCGGCGCATCCCTCGGCACACCCGCCGTTGCGGAACTCATCATTGCCGACAGAATGGCCTGGCACCGGCAGGAAGTACCCGTCGGATACAATCTCAGGGATGTGTGGGGAAGCGGATATTCGGACGTGTTCGCGGTGGGATGGCGGGGCACAATTCTTCATTATGACGGGACAGAATGGGCGGAGATGCACCACGGCCTGGCGGAATCCGTGCTTCTCGAAGGCGTGTGGGGAAGCTCCGGAACGGATGTCTTCGCAGTCGGATATGACGCTGCGATTCTGCATTACAACGGAGCAGGATGGAGTGCCATGAAAAATCCCACGGACAAAAGCCTGAATGCGGTCCGGGGAAGTTCCGGGAGCGATGTCTTTGCGGCAGGTTCGGGCGTCATCCTTCACTATGACGGCGCGGGATGGGAAAAGGTGTACGACTCCGGCGGCAGGGATGACATCACCGCCCTGTGGGTGAGTCCGGATGCGGATGTGTTCGGCGTGGGTTACGGCGGTGTGATCCTACATTATGACGGGACAGAATGGCGACTTATGGAAAGCGGGACAGACAGAAATCTTCACTCCGTGTGGGGAAGTTCCGGCACGGACGTGTTTGCCGTCGGGGCCTCCGGCATCATCCTGCACTATGACGGAACCGCCTGGCGTGAGATGAGCAGCGGCACGGAGAGTTCTGTGCTTTATATTGAGGCTGTGTGGGGAACTTCCGCCGGGGATGTCTTTGCCGCAGGAGACAAAGGCATCATTCTGCACTATGACGGCGCAGTCTGGAAGGAAATGAGTAGCGGAACAGACAGATCTCTCAACAGCGTATGGGGAAGCGCCCGGCTGGATGTGTTTGCCGTGGGAGACAGCGGCACGATTCTGCACTACGCCCCGGCGAAAGGAGTGCAAAAATAGAGTGGAGCGGGTCATGCCGGGGGATTTGGCAATCCCCCGGGAGCGTGAGGGTGAGCCATGCCGGGGGATTTGGCAATCCCCCCGGGAGCGTGGGAGGGTGAGCCATGCCGGGGGATTTGGCAATCCCCCCGGGAGCGTGGGAGGGTGAGCCGTGCCGGGGGATTTGGCAATCCTCCGGGAGCAGAGAGGACGGTTGAAATGAAAGGAAAGGAAATGAAAAGAGAAGAAAGGAGAAATTATGAAAGAATCAGATTTCAAGGGAATTCAAGAAGGTGCCTTTGCCAACTGCCTGAAGACAAGGCAGTATGACGGATGTGTCAACAACGAAATTGTGACAGAGAAGTGGTATAGGCTCAGTTTTGAAGATGCAAGACGTTTCCTGAGTGATAATGAATGGGTTGAACACAAGATCGAACAGGGGCAGGAACTTGCCAATCCATGGATAAAAGTCATTGCCCGGGAATATAAAAACAGAGTAACAGGAGAGACAAGGCGGTCCTGTTCCAGTTCTTTGCGCCCTTACGTCCAGGGTTACGGGTGTGACGGATCAACGGATCGCAACATTCATGCAATTGCCAATAGGCTTGCCGAACAACAGGGACTTGACTATCCTTCCCTCATGATGAGAGCCTATCCCGGGGACTTCTCCGCGGATGATTTCAGTTGGCTGACGGACAAAATCGTGTTGGCAGAGACCGTCATTCCTGAAAAAATAGACGCTGATCTGGCTTTGAGGGATTTGGAGGATATCAACAACTACACACTGGCCATGGAGTTCGGGATTGAACTTCACAAACTTGGGGTCATATCCACAGACTGGGCGGAAATCCGGGAATTCCAGGAGCAGTTTAAGAAGCAGGCAGAAAGAGATGTCCGTGACTGGTTTGAAAAAAAATATGGTGGCTAATTCGAGGAACTCACGGTGTTCCACCTTTTACATACGTTTATCATCTGCTTGCATACGTTTATCTACAAGGATTAGCGATAAGAAGAGGATTCGGTCCGCTCAGACATAAAATCCTTATCGCTAATCCCTGTAGATACAGAACCGGCATGCCGCCGCAGTAAAAGATGAGACACACCCTGAAAATTGGGCTTATTTCCCACAACCCTGTACCCAACAAATAGGAGGTAAAAAATTATGAAACACCGATCATTCATCATTGCAGTTTTTCTGACCCTGGCGTTTGTCGTCCCGATTCATGCCCAGGTTGTCTTTGACGGGACCATAGGCCCTGCCGGAAACACGGCCTTGCCGGGACCGGATTACGATATCCGGGCAGAACAGGGACACCAGGTTGAAACAAACCTCTTCCACAGTTTCCAGCAGTTCAGCATCGGCGTGAACGAAAGCGCGACTTTCAGGGGACCGTCTTTTATTGAGAACATTGTCAGCCGCGTCACTGGCGGAGATATTTCCCATATTGACGGAATACTGCGCTCCACCATTTCCGGTGCGGATTTATACTTTCTGAATCCGGCCGGCGTGATGTTCGGGCCGACTGCCGATTTGGATATCAGGGGTTCGCTTCATATCAGCACTGCGGACTATCTGAACATGGGAGGAAACGAGCGGTTTTACGCCATCCCGCAGGAGAGCGAGGTGCTGTCATCGGCTGCCCCAACTGCCTTTGGTTTTCTGGACAATACCATAGAACCGATCACTTTCGACGGCTGCGATATCGGATTCGCCGGCGAGACATTCTCGGTGATCGGCGGAGATATCCAGATAAACAACACAGATATTACAAACGAGAAAGGGCGGTTGAATCTGGCAAGCGTCGCCTCCCCGGGCGAGCTGAGGCTTGTGGAATCGGAGAATATTGAAGATGACGACGTGGATGTCTCTTCCTTTGCAAAGCTGGGGCATATAACGATCTCCGGGAACGAGGAAGATGAGAAATCGCAGATTTATGTCAGGCAGGACAGCATTTTTATCCGGGGAGAACGGTTTGTTGTTGACAATTCGGAGATTCTTGCAGATATCCCCTTCTCCGTCGAAACCCGGCCGACATCCGTGCTTGACATAGAGGCAGACACAGTGGAATTGAAAAATGAGGCGTATTTTTCCACAGACACTTTTGGAAACACAGATGGTCCGTCCCTCAATATCCGGGCTTCGGAATCTGTTGACATTTCAGAGAGTGAGATACGGATCGGATCGGTCGGATCCATGGCCTCGGGTGGTGCGGGGAGGCTCTCAATCGAAGCAAAAAATGTGACATTGAGCAATACAAAGATCAGAAGTGAGTCAAAAGAAGGATCAACAGGAAAAGCCGGAGACGTCAGTATCGAAGCATCCGAGTCTGTCACGCTCTCCGATTCAGTCATAAACAGCTACACAACCGGCATGGGAAAAGCCGGAACCGTGGAAATCGAGGCAGATATCGTTACATTTAAGGAAGGCACAGAAATTCAGGCATATACTCTGGGAAAGGGCCAGGCCGGCGAAATTTTCCTCACCGCCCGTGATTCTCTCACCTTAGAAGAAAATGCCGCTGTGAACACAGAAACCGAACATGAGGGAAAGGCCGGAGAGATAGAACTGACGGCCCCTCGAATTCAGCTCAGGGACACGGCTTCGGTTTCATCATCAAGCAAATCCGAATACCAAAGCGGAGAAGCCGGCACAATTACCGTCAAAGAGAGTGGCAGTGTCAGCTTGCAGGGCGAGACGTATATTAAGACCGAAACCAAAGGCCCGGCCAGGGCGGGCGACATTTTTCTCCTGAATGTCGGAAACCTCCAATTAGATGACAGTGCTTTGATTTCATCGGCAAGCGGAAAATTTGATGACGAAGACACGGATACAGTTGATACAGGCGAAGTGTTCGGAGATGCCGGAACCATCACCGTCACAGCCAATGATTCGGTCGGGTTGTTCGGCAGCAGCTCTGTAAAAACCGAAGCCCAAACTTCGGGAGGTGGCAAAATCAGTGTTAATGCCGAAAATTCGCTTCATATCAGAGGCGGTATAATCAGCACCAGTGTCAGCAGGGGAACGGACAAGGGAGGGGATATCAATATCGGAGACAAAGACACCCGGTCCGGGCCGGCATTTGTTATACTGGATCACGCCAAGGTCATCGCCAAGGCGGATGAGGGAGACGGCGGAGCAATTTTTGTCATTACGGACAATTATCTCAAATCCGCTGACAGTGAGGTCGATGCCTCATCAAGAAGAGGCAATGACGGGACAATAGAAATCGAAGCCCCGGATACGGATGTCAGCGGCAGTCTGACGGTCCTGTCCTCAAAATTCACGGACATCAGCCGCTGGATGAAAACCCCCTGCGCGGAAAGGCTGGCCGAGGATACCAGCCGTTTTGTGATGACTACACGGGACGGCACCCCGCCTCTTTTTAACGACTGGATTCCGGCCCGGTTGTCGGTTGTCAGTCGTCAGTTGCCGGTTGCGATCAGTGTCCGGGAGGCAATAAACAGAGGGCGGTGGGCGGAGGTGATAAGGCTTTTGGAGACGGATGACGGTTCGCTGAACACGGAAAAGGCGGTGCTGCTCTCCCATGCCTACAGTGCGCTGGGGCATTACCGGAAGGCCTTGGCTCTCCTTCACAAAGCTCTGCCGAATAACAACGGACAACGGACAACAGACAACGGACTTTTTTTCAGCACTCTCGGAGACATTTATCTCTGCCTCGGAGATGCAGACAATGCAATGAAGTATGTGAAAAAAGGTCTGGAAGCGGCCCGTTCCGCTGAAAATCCGCTGATTACCGCATGCGTGCTGAACAACCTGGGAAATGTCCGTGCGGTCAGGGGGGATGATGAGGGCGCGGCAGAAGCCTGGCAGGAATGTCTGTTGCTCTCCGAAGGATATGAAAGCGCCGTCTCTCCGAAGGCGGAAGCTCTGACAAATCTGGCCAGGATCGAATCCGAAAGGGGGGGAAAAAAGAAGGCCCTTGCCGCGGCGGAAAGTGCCCTCGCGGAGATCAGGAGGCTGCCGGACGGCTATCGCAAAGCTGCAAACCTGCTGACAGAAGACCTACGAGGTTTTGAAAACCTCGTAGGTCTGGCTGCCCGTATCGGAGAGAAAATACAGAATAACCGAATCATCTCCTATGCTTACGGTTATATCGGGCAATATCATGAGAAAAGGAAGCAGTATGCGGATGCCGTGAAACTGACCCGCAGGGCGATATTCTCCGCCCAGCAGGGATATTTCCCCGAAATTCTGTACCGCTGGCAGTGGCAACTGGGGAGGCTGTTCGCAAAGCAGGGTGACACGGAACGTGCCGTGAAATCATACAAAGACGCTGTTGCCACGCTGAATCCGATCCGCACGGAATTTTTCACGGGACACCGGAGTCGGAAGAGCCAGTTTGAGGAGAACGTGAGGCCGCTTTATCTCGGGCTTGCGGAACTGCTTCTGAAACAGGCGGAGAGTGACAGGCGCGGACTCGCCGATGCCGGAGAGACCATGGAGACACTGAAAAAAGCCGAACTGGAGGATTTCTTTCAGGATGAGTGCCTGACGAGGAGTGAGCGGAAATTCGGGGAGACGGAGCGCATTCCCTCCGGGACGGCGGTGATTTATCCGATTCTTTTTCCGGATCATCTGACCTTGCTGCTCATGCTGCCGGACGGCATGAGACAGATCAGGGTTCCGGTGACTTCGGAGGAACTGGGCCGGACCGCGGCGGGATTCCGGGAGCAGTTGGAGGATATGGAGGAGGACTTTCAGGATGACGCGGAGCAACTGTATGACTGGCTCATCCGTCCAGCGGAGGCCGAGCTGGTCTCCCGGAAGACCGGCACGCTGATCATCGCTCCGGACGGCCCGCTCCGGCTGATACCCTTCTCCGCGCTGCATGACGGTGAGCGTTTTCTGATCGAAAAATACGCCCTGGGATATGTGCCCGCAATCAGTCTCACCGAGACCGGAGAGAGCGGACGAAAATCCGGTCGGACCCTCCTCGGAGGGCTTTCCGAGGAGAGAGAGGACTTTCCGGCGCTTAAAGGAGTGGAAAAGGAACTGGAGGCGATCCAGACGGTCACGGGGGGAAAGGTTCTCCTGAACCGGGAATTCACAGACGAGAATCTTGAATCGGAGATGAGAGGGCAGGATTACGGCACCCTCCATCTGGCCACCCACGCCATATTCGGCGGCAGTCCGGAGGAGACCTATCTGGTGACATACGATGACAGGCTGACCATGGACGAACTCGGCCGGCTGGTCGGTCTCAGAAAATATCAGGAGAGGCAGCCGGAGCTGCTCACCCTGAGCGCGTGTGAGACGGCAATGGGCGACGAGCGATCCGCTTTCGGTCTTGCCGGCATTGCTCTGAAGGCCGGCGCGAGGAGCGCTGTGGCCACTCTGTGGTCGGTCTCTGACAAGGCCGCTTTTCTGATTGTGGACGAATTTTATCGGCAGTTGGGAAAATCCGGGGTTTCAAAAGCGGAAGCCTTGCAGAATGCGCAGAAAAGGCTTATTGCCGAACCGAGGTATGAACATCCGGCTTTCTGGGCGCCGTTTTTGCTGATTGGGAATTGGCTGTAATCCATCGTCCGGAGTGCAAGATTTATCGTCCGGAGTGCAAGATTTATCTTGCAAGTGACTTGCAAAGTAAACTTTGCACTCCGGATGGGTGAGAAAAGAGGAGGATCAAATGAAAATCTGGTTTAAAGAAAGAATCGGAAAGCCCGAACTGTTCACGGGCAGAAAAAAGGAGCTCTCCTATTTTCTGAACTGGACGGAGCGGATAAAACGGGAAATTTCCATGAGCACGGCCATTCTCTCTCGGAGAAAGACCGGGAAGACGGCCATTCTGCAAAGGCTGTACAATATCACGTTTGACAAAGACGCTGGCGTCATCCCGTTTTATTTTGAGATCATGGAGGCGGATCAGTGGCTGGGCAGCTTTGCCGAAGACTTTTTTCTCTCATTCATCTGTCAGTATGTCGCGTTCAAAACCCGCAACAATACCTATCTTTCATTCGGAAGGGCCAGGGATCTGACCGATGCGCTTGAGATATGCAAAAAGGAGGGATTTGATTTTCTGGCCAATCCCATCAGAGGAATGCAGCTCAGACAGCGGGAAGGGAAGGCGGATGTGATGTGGAATATCGCCAGAGAAATGCCTAAGGAAGTTGCGACATACACAGACGAATACATCCTCCAGATGATTGATGAGTTCCAGTTCATTAACCGCCATATCCACAGAGACAGGGGCTGCAAGGACAGAATCGCCAATCTCGCGGGCAGCTATCTGCACACAGCCGAATACAAAAACGCGCCGATGCTGGTCTCCGGGAGCTGGGTGGGCTGGCTCGAGGGTGATCTGCGCCGCATGCTTCCGGGAAGATTCCAGCTTCACTATCTTGAGAGTCTCCCCGGGGATGAGGCAGTGGAAATGATCCTCAGATACTCCCATCTGGAAAGCATTCCCGTGGCGGAGGAGATTGTCCCCCTCATGGCCGGACTGACCGAGGGGAATCCGTTTTACATCACGTCCCTGTTCCGCTCCAAATATCCGGAAAAGAATTTCACCTCCGAAGAGGGGCTGCTCGGAACACTGGAATTCGAGACGCTTCGCGACGAGGGGACCATCCGGGGCATCTGGAAGGAATACATGGGGTATGCCATGGACAAATCGAACAGCAGGAATGCGAAAAACATCGTGCTGTATCTCTGCAAACACCGGGAAAGGGAGGTGACCCGGGAGGAACTGAGGAAAAAGCTGAACCTCGGAATCAGCGACTCGGAACTGGAGAAGAAGCTCAGAATCACCGTCAGAGCCGATATCATCGAGCAGGGAAGCACCAATTTCGACTACCGGGGGGTCCGGGACAACATCTTCGACAAGGTGTTCCGGGGCGTCTATCAGAAAGAGATCAACGGGTTCGATCCCAGGGAGATCACAAATGAATACAAAGCCCTGTATGAATCGCTGAAGAGGGAGAACAGAAAGCTGATGGGGGAGTACAGTCAGTACAGGGGCAAGTTCGCGGAGTATCTGATTATTGACAAGCTGAGGAAGCACGCATTCACAGACAACCGGGTGTTTCTCGGCATGGCTGACAATCTGCCGGATGATTTCAGGTTCTCCGAATATGAGACCGTGTGGTCCTACTCGGCCTCTCCCATCCACAAAAGGGATATTCAGATTGACATTCTGGCTGTCGCGGCCGGCAGAAACGATTATTCTCTGATCGGGGAGGTCAAAAACCGGAAATCCAAGTTTTCCGTGAAAGAGGCGCGGGAGTTTGTGAAAAAGGCCGGGGAACTGATAAAGCTTGAGAACATTGGCAAATCCGTGCTGTTTGTCTTCTCCGTGAACGGATTTTACAAAAATACCCTGGAATACCTGGAGAAGCACGGAATCGCCCGGAGTTCTGATCCGCGGTGGCTGAAGGCTCCGAAGAAGATAACCGGGGATTAGTTATAACTATAACCAACCATCCGGAGTGCAAGATTTATCTTGCAAGTGAATCCGAAATCGGTCACTTGCAAAGCAAGCTTTGCACTCCGGACTGAATCCGAAATCGGTCACTTGCAAAGCAAGCTTTGCACTCCGGACTGAATCCGAAATCGGTCACTTGCAAAGCAAGCTTTGCACTCCGGACTGAATCCGAAATCGGTCACTTGCAAAGCAAGCTTTGCACTCCGGACTGACCGCGTTTCTAATCGCGAACGAATTTTACCGACAGTTGAAAAAAAACGGGATTTCAAAAGCAAAAGCCTTGCAAAATGTATAAAAAAAGTTTATTGTTAAATCAAAGTATGAACACCCAGCAATTCTAATTTTGGCCGCAAATGGATTTTGATGAAGCCGCAATGTGTTGAAATTGCGTTTGGCCAACCATCTTTGCCCGAATTTTGGCATTGATTTTTTCCAAAATTAGAATTGCTGATGAACACCGGCGTTCTGGTCACCGTTTTTGCTGATTGGGAACTTTAGCAATCCAGGCCGAGCAGGGATAAACTTACGAGTTGATGCGTCCCTTCAGATACTGTCATGTTGCTAAATCCCGCGGGTCGGATTTGGCCGAGCCGAGCATGGAGTGAACTTATGAGTTGATGCCCTCCATTCGCTACTGTCGGATTGCTATATCCGGTGGCTCGGATTTAGCAATCCAAGCCGAGCGAGGTGCTTGGCTGGCTCGGATTTAGCAATCCAAGCCGAGCGGGGTGCTTGGCTGGCTTGGATTTGGATATTTCACTTTTCATTTTTTCACTAAATTCACTAAAAAAAAGGAGAGGATGATGAACAAATTTATCAAAACCGTATGTATTCTGTTTATGGCACTTTTGGGGATGGCTGCAATCGCGTCTTCGGAAGACGACAGCCCTGTGGCATTGCTGATCCAGCCAAAAGGAGAGGTGATGTATTCCGGGGATGGAAAAACATGGAAGATGGTCAACCGCAACCACTTTCTTTTTGAAGGGTGGCGCGTCAAAACCGGCGCGGACGGATTCTGCAAACTGGTCAACAATGAAACAGGCATGATTGAATCGATAAAAGGGGACACGGAGGTTGAAATCCTTTCCCAGGGAATAAAAGCCGTTAAGGGTACGATTTCCGCACCTGAGCATTCTTCAAGCTTTATGGGCATGTTAAAGCGAAAGTTTGCCAAAGTGCAGAAGTACGCGGTGATAAAACGGCGTCCCAAAGCCCCGAAACGGATAAAACTGAAGACGGCCAAAGAGATTACGCTTTCCGAAGATTATCCTGATCTGGTCTGGGAGAATGTCGGGCCGGAATATTCCTACCGACTTGTTGTGGGCGAGAAAACTTTTGATGTTCCCGCGTCCGACCGCGATATGGCCCGTTTCAGCCTAAGCAGTATTGAACCCGGTCAGTTTGATTATCATGTCCGGGTCTTCTGCAACGGAGAGCTTGTTTATAAGCCTGGAAAAAAAGGGAAACTGCACTGGATGTCCGATGACGAGATGAAATCCTTGCGTAAGAAGGAAGAATCTGTCCGGCAGACTGACCCGGACGGTTTTCTGCTGGGAAACTTTATGGATGATCACGGGCTAAAAGTCCCTGCAATGGATCTGTACCGCAAATTTCTATCCAAAAATCCGGACGCGAATAAAATGAGGCCCTTTTTGCTCAAAGTCCTCAGCGACCTGAATCTGGAAACCCTTAAAAAAGCAGAAATAAAGGCTTATCACAGTCAAGCGGAATGAAAAATCTCCTGAAAAAATACGATATTGTTTTCGTTATCTTTCTGTTTCTTCTCTCCGTCCCTGCCGAGTATTATGAGATATTCTCTCTGGCGGAGGATCAGACGATATTCCTCCGCCATCTGATGCGCTCCCGTATTATCAACCGGAAAGAGATGAATTTTTCTTATGACAAAATTGTTCTAATTACGATTGATGAAACCTTTTTTGAGCAATACGGAAAATACCCGATGAAGCGGGCGGACCTGGCGAAGATCATCGGCAATTTGAAAACGCTCGGGGCAAAGGTGATCTGTGTTGACCTGTTACTCGATCTTCCCGACGCTTTTGATGAAGACCCGATATTGGCCCGGACGATTGCGCAGAGTGATGTCATACTGGCATCCCGGGCGTTATTTGACGATAACCGATTTCAGGATATCCGTTATCCGACCCCTCTCTTAAAGAATGTGAGCTCCAGCGGATATGTGAATCTGATTTCTTCGAGTTCCATGGTCACTTTTCTAAGTCGTCTTCGGATTTATCCTGAAATTGTCGAAATGGAGGACGGATGGCCCATTGCGGTTCAGGCAGCGTCAAAGTACCTGGGGGTGAAACCTGTCTTGCAGAACAGCGTCCTGACTCTGGGAGATGTTTCTATCTCCCTGGATCAGTTTAATGATATGTATATCGACTTTTCCACGATCCCCGAGGGATTCAGATTTCTTCATCAGTTCGCCGGCGTTACCGCATACACTTTCTTGGATATTTCTGATCTCGACAAATATCAGATCAGTGAATTAAAAGGCTGGGTTAAAAATAAAATTGTGATAATGGGAGAGACATACTCCGTATCCCACGACTGGTTTGATACACCGGTAGGAATGATTTACGGAGCAGAGATCATCGGAGACACGGTGAACACCATTTTAAAAAGCGCGCCCCTGCGGCCCGCGCCCCTGTGGCTTGAAATAACGGTGAGTTTTCTGCTCCTGGTCTCTGTTCTCTTATGCACCTCTCTGATACGCGCCTCATGGCTACAGACATTGTTTGCAGGACTCCTGCTTACAGGATTTACTTTTCTCTGCACAGTCCTTTATGTCTGGCAGGCTACGGTGATATCCATGACCTATCATCTGATCGCGGGGATTTCAGGATATTTTATCCTGAGTCTTTCCTCTTATTTTCGGGAAAGAAGGCTTCGCATGGCTCAGTATAAAGAGACAGAACGGGCAGAAAGGGAATGCCGGGCCGCAGAGGCGGCCAACGAAGCCAAAAGCGACTTTCTCGCGAGAATGAGCCATGAGATACGGACGCCGATGAATGCGGTTATCGGTCTGAGCCATCTTGCTCTGGAAACGGAACTGACAGAGAAACAGCATGATTACCTGACCAAGATTCACACTTCGGCGCACTCCCTTCTCGGGATTATCAACGATATCCTTGATTTTTCCAAGATCGAAGCTGGTAAGCTGGAGATGGAATCCGTTGATTTTTATCTAAAAGATGTTCTGACCGGTCTTTCCGATCTGGTGAGCATGAAGGCCGAGGAGAAAGGGCTTGAGTTTCTAATTGATATCGGCAGGGATGTCCCCGGGCGGCTGATCGGCGATCCGTTGCGACTGAATCAGATTCTCCTCAATCTGACAAGCAATGCGATCAAGTTCACACAAACCGGGGAGATTGTTGTCAGTGTGGAACGGGCCGGGGAAGAGGGCGAGAATGTTCACCTCGGATTCTCTGTGAGAGATACGGGAATCGGTCTCACCCGGGACCAGATTTCCAACCTGTTCCGCCCCTTTTCCCAGGCCGATGATTCCACCACCCGGAAATACGGCGGCACGGGCCTCGGTCTGGCCATTTGCAGACGCCTGACAGAGATGATGGGCGGCGAAATCCGTGTGGAAAGCGAGCCTGGAGAAGGAAGCTCATTCATATTTACGGCACACCTGGGCCGGCATCCGGAGCAGAACGCCGCCAGCCCGGATTCGGATTTTCAGGAAATGCGGGTTCTGATCGTGGATGACAATGAAATATCACGAATGATCCTGAGCGACACCTTGGCCTCTTTTTCCCTGAATGTCACGTCTGTGGAATCCGGTGAATCGGCGCTGGCAGAATTGGAAGCCGGTGAAACCGGAGGCAAACCATACCATCTTGTGTTTTTGGATTGGAAGATGCCGGATATGGACGGAATTGAGACTGCAAGACGCATAAAAAAGGACTTCCGATTGTCACCGACTCTCATTATGATGACCGGATACAGAAGGGAAGAGGTGATGCGCCAGGCGGAAAATGCGGATGCGGATGTGAAAACTTTTCTCAGCAAGCCGCTGAACCCGTCCGTTCTGTTCGATACCATTATGAATGTCATGGGCCGGAAAACAATGGGGATATCCTTACCGAAAAAGGAAATTAAGGCATCCGAGACATTGAAACAGATCAGGGGGGCCAGAGTCCTTCTGGTTGAAGATAACAAAATTAATCAGCAGGTGGCTGGGGAATTGCTGGAAAACGCGGGGCTGGTCGTGGAGATAGCGAACAACGGAGAGGAGGCGGTCACCATTCTTGAGTCATCCGGTGCTGAGTCATCCGGGTTCGATCTGGTGCTTATGGATATTCAGATGCCGAAAATGGACGGATATGAAGCGACCCGGCAGATACGGAAACAGGAGGATCGTAAAAATGAAAGTTTAAAGAGGCTTCCCGTCATCGCAATGACGGCCCACGCCATGGCCGGAGAGCGGGAGAGATGTCTGGAAGCCGGAATGGATGACTTTGTTAGCAAGCCCATAGAGCCGGATCAGCTCTTTTCAGCCTTGCTCAAATGGATAGAACCCGGAGAAAGGGAGACTCCCGCTCCCCGACATCATCATGAGGATGTCCCCAAATCGGGTGACGGAGAGCTTCCGGAAGTCCTGCCCGGCATTGACATCGAATCCGGTCTGAGGCGGGTTAGCGGAAACAGGACTCTTTATAAAAAGCTTCTCAGGCAGTTTCATAAGGATAATACGAACGCGGCAACTGCATACAGAGAGTCGCTGGAGAGAGGGGACACCGAATTTGTAAAACTGCTGGCACATACGATCAGAGGGGCGGCGGGCAATATGGGGGCTGTCGCGCTGTATGAGGCCGCTAGCGAACTGGAGTCGGGGATCAGGGAAAACAGACCTGAACTTGATAGCCTTCTGCATCATTTTGAGAAATCGCTGAATCAGGTATTGCAGTCTCTCAGCAGTCTGAAAGAGACACCCGCCCCTGAAATCCCATCGGACCCGGAGCAATCCATGCCCCTGGATATTCCGAAAATTAATGCGCTTCTGACCGAACTGGCCGGCTTTCTTGAAGAGGGCGACTCGGAAGCGGAAGATTGTATGGATGATTTAAAGAAACATCTTTTTTGTACAGAATTTAGAGCAGAGATGCAGAGACTTGAAGAACAGATCGGCGATTATGACTATGATGACGCCTTGGAGACGCTGGCCGAAATTGTAAAGAAAATATGAAGTAGAACAATTTTGTAAATTGTTTTGCATGAATAACCCATGGCTTTCCTGCAAACTGAACGGATGTGAATCTGCCCGGGTAACTACAAGGATTACACATAAGAAAAGGATGGGTGTGAATCTGCCCGGGTAACTACAAGGATTACACATAAGAAAAGGATGGGTGTGCTCTCCGGAAGTTTCTCAGTTGCGGTTAAAGGTGTTCTTCCCGGATGTGAATCTGCCCGGGTAACTACAAGGATTACACATAAGAAAGGATGGGTGTGCTTTCCGGAAGTCTTTCAGTTGCATTGAAAAACAGGAGGGAAAAAAATGAGCCACAAAGAAAAGGCATTGAAGAAAAAACATTGCCCGTCGGCACTTCCGATTTCAGAAAACTGCGTGAGGGCGGCTATCACTATGTTGACAAATCCCTGTTCATCCGTGACATTGTCGAGGCATCGTCCGAGGTGACCCTGCTTCCCCGGCCCCGGCGGTTCGGCAAGACGCTGAATCTGAGCATGCTGCGCTATTTCCTTGAAAAGACGGATGAGGACCTGAGTCCCCTGTTCGACGGGCTGGCCATCCGCAATGAGGCGAGCTTCGGCGCGCATCAGGGGAAATATCCGGTGATCTGGATGACCTTCAAGGATCTGAAGGAACCCTCATGGGAATACATGTACCGGAGACTCACGAATCTCATACGGGATGAGTTTCTGCGGCATGATGTCCTGCTCGAATCCGATCTGCTGCGCGGGCCCGAGAGATGCTATTTCGAATCGGTGCTGGAACAGAAAGCCGAACTTCCGGATTACGGAGATGCGCTCCGATATCTGAGCGCTTATCTGAGGCGTTATCACGGCGAGAATGTGGTCATTCTGATTGACGAGTACGACACCCCCCTTCATGCGGGGTACGCCGGCGGATATTATAAGGATGCGATCAGCTTCATACGGAATTTCCTGAGCGGCGGTCTCAAGGACAACGAGCATCTGTTCAGGGGAGTGCTGACCGGTATCCTCCGGGTGGCCAGGGAGTCGGTCTTCTCAGGACTGAACAATCCCGGGGTTTACACGGTTCTGAGCCGCAAATTCTCGGACGCGTTCGGGTTCACGGTGCCGGAGGTGAGACAGTTCCTGGAGGACATGGGCATGGGGGACCAGTATGAGGATGTCTCGTACAACGGCTATCTGTTCGGGGGAAGGGTGATCTTCAATCCATGGTCCGTGATCAACTATGCGGACAACGAGGGGGAGGCGAAGCCCTACTGGATCAACACCGCGGACACCGGAATGATTGACAGGCTCGCGACTCGGTCCGGCAAGGAGCTGCGGGAGGAGATCGGGCAATTGCTGGAGGGCGGAACCATCACAAAGCCGGTGTATGAGAGCATCGTGATGCGGGACATGGAAGATCGGGATGACCTGCTGTGGAGCTTCCTGGTGTTCAGCGGGTATCTGAGGCCGGCCGGCCCGGGGATGCGGAGAAATTTCTACGAACTGGAAATACCCAACGAGGAGGTGCGTATTGTCTATGAGGAGATGATCGGGCGGTGGTTCGCGGAGAAGACCGAGTCGAATCATCTTGAGGAGATGCTGAGGGCGCTGGAGAGCGGGGATGTGAGGCTGTTTGAAAGGATGTTGCGTCTGATCGTCACGCGGATCATGAGCTACCATGATTTGGCCGGCGAGCCCGAGAAGGTTTACCATGCGCTAGTTCTCGGGATGCTCGTCTGGATGTCCGGGAAGTACGAGATGCGCTCGAACCGGGAGTCGGGGTACGGCCGGTACGACCTGATGCTGAGGCCGAAGGATCCGGAGGGGCAGGGGATCATCATTGAGTTCAAGCGGCTGGACGATGACGAAGACGAAGAGCAGGATGCGGATGCGTACGAGGACGGGAAGGGGAAGAAAAGAAAGAAGAAAAAGACCCCGCAGGATGCCCTGAAAGAGGCCCTGAAACAGATCGAGAATCGGGGATATGCCGCTGAACTGGAGGCGGCCGGGATACGGAAAATTCTGAAACTCGCGGTGGTGTTCAGCGGGAAGAAACTCTGGGTGAAACAGGGCGGATAGCGGCAATCAGGGAAGGCATAGCATTTCGGGGTATTTCATTTTTTGGGAAATGGTGATTATGATGAGGCTCTGGAGACGCTGGGAACTGGATGGGGTCGGACCACGCGCCATATCCATGAAATCACAGGCTGGATAGGGTCGGACCACGCTATATCCTGAAATCACGGTGAGAAAGTTCAGACAAACCCTGTTTTTTGTCCTTAAACGGTCATTTCTGACACAGAAAAGGGCTGGTTAAGAAAATTCTCTGAGGCGGGCTGATTTCAGTTCATATTTACCGAGTCTTTCAAATAAAGCAAGCTGCTTATGTCCCGGTTCTTCATACTCAGTATCAGATTCTTCTTTCATCCCTTTGTCTCCAACCGCTGAACAGACCTCACCCCAGTCCGCAAAATATTCTTCATAGTAACTGAAAGGATGTTTGCTATGTTTTTTTACATCTTCCCGGGTCGGAACACGTCCGATTTGCCCAGCAATTCTTTTAACCTCCAACTGCAAGGTTTTTTTGGGGACAGCATATTTCTGTTTCTTCAGCCGTTTTACCCTGCTGTTCTTGGCATCCGGAGTGCATTTTCTCTTGGCAAACGGATCCGCTCCCGATTCCAAGTCATGATGCCGGTCCAGAGCAATTTTGTGGTAGTTCTCACTCAGCTCAAACCCGATAAAACGCCTGCCCAGTTCCCGGGCAACCAGAGTTGTTGTTCCCGCGCCGTTAAAGGGATCAAGCACACATTCACCCTCAAGCGTATATAAGGCGATCAGTCTGCGCATCAACTGGGGCGGCAACTGACAGGGATGATCAACCCGATTTGAATTATGTTTCAGGCGATGTATGTCCCACCACAGATCAGTCAGTGCCTCTCTGTCTGTTATCTTCGCTGAATTTCTCAGATTTGCGCACGATTTTCTGTTGCAATACCATTGCTTCAGCATATTAAGTTCAAGATATCTTGTGTCCCAGTTAATCTTTTCGGTCACACCGACTGCGCCGCGTGCTTTCCCTTTGGACATACAGAGAATACAGTAGTGCGCCGGCATAATTTTCCTGACTGGCAGGCCCAGTGCCTCCCATGTGATCCATGACTGGAAATCCAGTTTGTATTTTATATGCTGAAAATGTCTGACGAGCCATAGCGGGATATTGATCACCGCGACTGTTCTGCCCGGTCTGACAATTCTCGCCAGTTCATCCAGCCACTTGTCGCACCATCTGAAATATTCTCTGATATCAATAGCATCATCCCAGTTCTGATATTTCTTTTTGATGTTATAGGGCGGATCCGCAAAGGCAAAGTCAACCGAGTTGTCAGGCATTTCTTTAAAAGCTTTGAAACAGTCGGCATTCACAAGTCTGCTCTCTCCGGGATCAGCGATTGCAAAATTTTTCGCCACATCTTTTTTCTCCGCATTTCTGTCATACTTCGAGCCTGTCAACTGTCTCAGATCAATGTAATTAACAATCTTATAAGGGGGCAAACCGAACAAATCCCTCAGCCTTTCAATTATCCCGCTTGGAAAAATATCGGGCTGATAGGTTATATCTCTCCAGACATCTGACATCAGCGTCCCGTATGGAGAATAAAGGTGCTTTTTACCTCCGTAATCTTTTGTGGTTTTCTTACATGCGGGACAACAGGTGTATGCGATCCGGGTTTTGCAATGTGCGAGGGAAGTTTTGTATTTCGTAAAAATGACAAGCCCGATATGATTGTTCGGCAGTTCGCATTCTCTGACGACAGGTTTGTCACGACGGATACTGATCCATAATTTGAAAAACAGACTTTTTTGGAAACGGGGGATCAGATTCAGAGCATTTTCCGATGAGACGATGAAACAGATCACGCACTCATCTGACAGTTTTGAGAAAAATCGCTCAGTATTAAAGGAAATGTCATCTGTTTCTGTTAGCGAATAAGGTGTCTCCGTGTCAAAATGAAATATATAAACATTCTCCTTGGCTCCGTCTATGTGAAGAAGGTCGTTCCAATTCCTTACATCTAATCTCCTCTCGGAAAGCGGTTCAGAATTTTCACTTCTGTGTGCCATAATAATCCTTATTTCCTGATTATAACGGATTTAGGGAGACCCCCTTGCACTTGCACTTGCACTTAAACTTGCCACACGCACTCAAGACCCGCACCGCGCTCAGACTCCGGCCTGGGCGTGCTCCGTTAGTGAATGCCGGGGGTTGAGCATAAGTTTAAGTTTAAGTGCAAGTGCAAGTGCAAGGGAGCCTCCTCCTAAATCCGTTATAATCAGCTTATTTCCTTTTAATAGTCATCGCCAACCGTTTAATATCTTTATCTTTGTATGAAGCAATACAATCACTGAAGCTAAGTATGGTCTGTAAAGCCGAACTTCTTTCAACCTGACCTTCCATTGTCCTGATTATAACATTTCTTGGAGCAGGGTGGATTCCGGGTCAGAAATGATAAAAATCCTGCCGATTTTTATCATTTCTGCCTGGAATGACAGGTTTGGGAGCCTCTGGAAACAAAGCTCCCCAAAAGGTGTTATAATCAGCCATTGTCAATAATTAAGTAAGGTGTCCCGCAATGCCGACAGGGCGTAAAGCGGCAGGTTTAAAATTTTCCCATCTTTTTTAAAATTCAGCAGCGTTGTTCTGACGAGCGCATGCGGTGAAAACTGCAAATCATAAGAGCGCAGGCTTTTGCTTCGGGGATTAATGCCGGCTTTTACCTCAAGAGGGGAGATCCGGCCTGCAAATTCACACAGAAAGTCGAGTTCCGCCTTTCCCCCTTTGCTTCGCCAATAATAAAGTGACGGCTGGGAATGTGATAACAGTTGCTGTGCAACATAATTTTCAACAAACGCGCCTTCGTATTCATTAAAGAGTCTGTCTCCATGGGCCAGCAGCTTAACCGGTGATCTTGACATGGCCCCCAGCAGACCGACATCCAGGGCATATATTTTGAAGCATCCGCTGTCCGCATAATGCTTGAGCGGATGCTTAACGGTCCTCACCGCTGTTGCCCGGTGGATGAGACCGGCGTCCTCCAGCCAGATCAGCGCGTTCTCATATTCCCGGGCGCGGGCACCTTTTTTTACGGCACTGAAAACGAATTTTTTGTTTTCTTTTGCCAAATGCTTTGGGATGGAATCCCAAATCAGTGTCAGCTTGGGTATGTCAGATGCCGGGGCATGTTTCGCAAAATCCATGATATAGGATTTGATAATCTCCTCCTGAATCTGTCTAATTTCCGGTCCGTTGCCGATTTCCGCAAAGTGTCTCACGGCTTCCGGCATGCCGCCGGTAAAATAATATTGCCGAAGCAGATCAGTGAGATGGGCATGAAAAGCCTCTGACAACGGAATTGGTTCGCTCACATTCTCTATCAACTGCCTGTATCGGGACTCTCCCATGGCATCGAGGAATTCCATGAATGTCATGGGAAAAAGGCGGAGGAAATTCACTTTTCCCACCGGAAACGATCCGGGAGCGGAAAGCTTCACCCCGAGGAGTGAGCCTGCTGCCATGATGTGGATATCGTCTCTTTTTTCTTTGAAATATTTCAGCGCGTTCAGTGCGCGGTTCGATGTCTGTATTTCATCAAAGACCAGTAAGTCGGCACCCGGTCTTATTTCATGGTTATAATATATGGAAAGGTCCGCCAAAATTCGTTCCGGATTTAGGTCTCGCTGAAAGAACGCGTCAAGACCGGGATCCTCCTCGAAGTTGCAATACACAACATTTTCATATTCATTGCGACCAAACGCTTTTATTATATAAGTTTTTCCGGTTTGCCGAGCGCCCTGCATTAAAAGCGGCTTCCGCCTGCGGGAAGATTTCCAGTCCGACAGTTTCCTGTATATGTCTCTTTTCATGGCTGACACAATGCCATAAGCACGGGGAGACGTCAAGATATTTGGGGATTAAAATGTGGGAATGATCCCATTATACGGACGTGAAAAGTGATTATGTTCACAAAATACCGCCTTAATATTGATCCGGCAGACTCGGCAATGTGGCAAGAATCCTTCTGGTTGAAGATAACAAAATCAGTCAGCAGGTGGCCGGAGAGTTGCTGGAAAATGCTGGGATGACCGTAGAATGGCGAACAACGGAGAGGCGGACACTTAAGAACAGATCGATTATGATTATGATGACCGCTCTGGAGATGCTGAAATTGCAAATAAGATACCCGAAATGTGGGTGAAGCGAAACCCACCTTACATTTGTTTTTCAGGCAGTAAACCAGGCAGTAAGGCAGACTGGATGGAAGTCTTCAGCATGGATAAAGATATCGGTGCCAGCGCGGAGACAAACCGGAAAAGAGAGTATCGGGGTTTTTGGAGTTTAACAGAGAAAATCGCCTGCTTTGCCGGCGGATTTCAGTTTGATTAAGTACCAGCCAAAAGTTTCCGGGATTTTATATTTCACATGAAGGTTTGGAAAGGAATTATCGGCATCCTTCATTGCCCAGTTTACACTTTTATTTCTGCAACAAAGGCCGCGAAGTTTCTGTTTCCCGGCACCTTTGCGCCTCCGCGCCTCCGCGAGAGGTGAGACTGCCTCACCAAAAGTGTAAACTACTTTTGGACTTCTGTGAAGGATGCCGAATTATCTTTAAAAATTTGGTGATTGCCCTGATAAAAGGTATGATATATGTGTCTTGCAAAAATTTGTCCTGCACACAGGCCCGGAAGTTAAACCCGTCTAAAAATACTTGTTCCGAACCTTCTCAGTGAACCCCTCCTTTTTCATCTTCTTCAGAGCGTCACCGAATTTTTTCGCCAATTCCCTGCCCCTTTTGCCCAGTGCTTTGGAAAAGGCCAAGAAACTCGGTAGCTCATCCAGAACGAGGACCACCTCGGATTTGACACCGACCTTTTTGCAGAGATATTTCGTAACCCCCTCCTCATTGCTCGCGACCAAAAAGGCGCGCTTACTGACCGCGAAGATTTTCACCACCTGCTCGTCATCATTGCACTCTATCTTTTTTATTTCCTTGAAACTGTCAAACTCCGGTCCGTATGTGAATCCCCTGACCACCCCGACTATCATGCCCTTCAGATCGGCAAGTCCGGCAGCCCTAATGCCGCTCCCCTCTCTGGCCAGGATGACAGTTCTCTCCATTAGCAGAGGTTCGGAGGGGTAATGGAGGAACTTTTCCCGCTCTTTGGTGCGTCTGGCAGCATAAATGGCGTCTATCTTGCCTTGTTCAGCGTACTTCAAGGCCCTCTTCCAAGGCAATGTTCGAAACTCTGCCTCAACACCGATTCGCCGACACAGTTCGGTGACAATCTCTGTGTTAATGCCTGTCTTTCTGCCATCCTCCTCCACAATCGAATATGGCGGCCACCTGGAATTGCCGAAAACAATCTTTTCGGCAAAAGCAGTGAGTGGAAGAAAGAACAAGACAGGCAGGAGTGATAATAGGACACATTTTTTCATAATCATTATCCGGCATCCTTCATAAAAGCCGAAAGTAGTTTACACTTTTTTCCAATCAGAGCCGGCGGCCGGCATTTCATGTCTCACACAAAGGCACAAAGGCACAAAGAGGCACGGAGAGGCACAAGGGAACAAAAAAAGAGTTCGCCCTGACACCCGAAAGTGTAAACCGACAAATGAAGGATGCCCATTATCCTTCCCATATAAATTGAAAATTGATATGCTGAAATTTCATTTCAGCAATCGGCATCCTTCTATAGAAGGTGAAATATAGTTTACACTTTTTCCGACTTGAAGAACGGCTTTGCAGATCGTTCGGAACGATTTACAAAATCGTTCCACACAAAGTGTAAACTGACAAATGAAGGATGCCCAGCAATCCAAGTTGTTTTTAATTTCTGTTTTATTCCACAAACATTTGTGTCCCGATCATAAATGTAAACTTAGGACTTGCTCTTGCTCCTGCTCTTAATCTTAATCCTGTCGTGTCCGTTTGATAAAGATAAAGATAAAGATAAAGATAAAGATAAAGATAAAGATAAAGAGCAAGAGCAAGAGCAAGAGCGGGATTAAGATTGGGGATCCTTAAGTTTACACTTATGGTGTCCCGATATATAATCCTGAGAGCTTGGACGGGCATCTCGGTTCGGATGATTCAAAAATGCTCGGCTGTCCCGATTCTCCGGCAAAACTCCGGCGCGTCCTTTCTGAACCCTCCCAGACATTCAGACGGCATTTTGAATCAGGACATTTTAAAAAACCGGGTTTTTCAGGCAGTAATAGGTTGCACACGCGTCCTCCGACTCCCATGCGGTTACACGGGAGACCTTGACGGAAGGATTGTCCAAATTTTCCTGAAGTTTTTTGGCAACATATACGGCAATATTTTCCGAAGACGGCGGGTTATTCTGAAACGCATCGATTTCATTCAGAAAGCTGTGATCCAGTTCTGAGATGATCTTTTTTATATGCTGCTTCATCTCTCCGAAATCTATCAGCACGCCAGCCTCGTTCAACGTATCTCCTGCCACGCAGACCTCGATTTTCCAATTGTGCCCATGCAGGTTTTCACACTTTTTCGCCACCATCTCCAACTGATGGGCCGCTGCAAAACGGGTGATAACTTTTAATTCAAACATATTTTTTGTCAGTTGTAGGTTGTCAGTTGTAGGTTGTAGGTTGTCAGTTGTCTCCACAGCAACGGACCACGGACCACGGACCACGGACCACGCCACCACGGACCACCATTATCTGGCCGCCCTCATACCGCCACTTCCTCTGCTGAACATATTTTTTAATTTGTTTGTCAGCTTACCTTCCTCAAGTTTCGCGAATTCCCTTAACAGCGATTCCTGTTTTTTCGTAAGACTTGTGGGGGTTTTTATGGCAACCTGAACAATCTGGTCGCCGCGTGCGCCTTTGTTTCTGAGAGAAGGAATCCCTTCGCCGTGAAACCGGAACAAATCGCCGGGCTGGGTACCTTTCGGAATGTCAAGTATCTTTTCACCATTTAATGTGGGCACCGGTATTTTATCGCCGAGGGCAGCCTGTACAAAGGAAATCGGTATCTGGCAGACGATATCCGTATCGTTCCGCTGGAAGAATTCATGAGGCTCCACAAAGATGAAAACATACAGATCTCCCGGTGGTCCACCGTGAGCCCCGGGTTCCCCTTCCCCTGTCCGCCGAATTCTTGAACCGGAATCAACACCGCCCGGAATTTTGACAATGACCTTTTTGCTGGTTCTGACTTTTCCGTTCCCTCTGCAACGGGAACACGGATGCGGTATGGATTGTCCTCTGCCGCGGCAGTGCGGACAGGTTGTCCTTACGGTGAAGAAACCCTGGGTTCTGGAAACCTGGCCCGTTCCGTTACATTGCCGGCAGTTTTCCGGATGGGTCCCCGGCTTACATGCGCTGCCATTGCATTCGGAACAGATTTCCATCTTTTCCACATCGATTTCACTCTCTTTTCCGAAGGCGGCCTCCATGAAGTTTAATCTCATGTCATAGCGCAGGTCGGCGCCCTTCTGTACCCTGCTGCTCCTTGTCCGCCTGCCGGTGCTGAAGCCGAAGAAATCTTCGAAAATATCTCCGAAACTTGAAAAAATATCCTCAAACCCGCCGAACCCGGAAAAGCCGGTTCCCTCAAGGCCCTGGTGTCCGTACTGATCATATATGCTGCGTTTCTGAGGATCCCTAAGCACTTCATAAGCTTCCGCAGCCTCTTTGAACTTTTCTTCCGCGATTTTGTCACCCGGATTTCTATCCGGATGAAATTTCATGGCAAGCTTGCGATAGTTTGTCTTTATTTCACTCTCAGACGCGCTTCGGTTTACACCCAGAATTTGGTAATAGTCCCGTTTATTAGCCATTTTCCACTAATTATCTCTTTGTATTAAAGTTTTAAGTTTTAAGTTTTAAGGGTTAAGGTTAAGGACAGGCCGGATGGGGAAGACCTTAAAACTTAACACTTGTTAAAAGTGTTAAGTTAAGGGTAAGGGTTAAGGACAGCCTGGATGCGGGAAGTCTTAAAGCTTAACACTTAACACTTAACAGTTAACACTTAACACTTGTTAAAACAGGATCGATGTGATACCTTTGTTTTTTATAACTAAGTTAAGGTAATACAAAAATTGGTGTTGTCAATGAAGAATATGGAACTCCCTTTTATCAGGGACATGTTTGAGGCCATCGCGCCCAGGTATGATCTGTTAAATCGGCTTTTAAGTTTGAGGCAGGATGTTTATTGGAGAAGAGCGATGGTATCCGCAATGGAAATTCCTGATAACGGCGTTGTGCTGGATGCCGCCTGCGGAACCGGTGATGTCGCTCTTGAAATATTACGCAGGAAAGGGCCGGATGTTGCTGTTTTCGGTGTTGATTTTTCCCCGGGCATGCTTGTGCTGGCCAAGGATAAAATGAATCACACAGATGCCGGGCCTCCGAATATCCATCTGATTGCAGGAAACGCGCTTCAACTGCCCTTCGGGGCAGAAACTTTTGATGCCATAACGATTGCATTCGGCATCCGAAACATCAGCGACAAGCCATCTGTGTTAAAAATGTTTTATGACAGTCTGAAACCCGGGGGAATGCTCCTTGTGCTGGAACTGGGCACGCCGGCAAAGGGTTCGTTTTTATCATCGGCTTACCTGATTTATTTTAAAAAGGTTCTGCCTCTGATCGGATGGTTTTTTTCAAAAAACCTGAAAGCGTATCAGTACCTTCCCGTTTCGGTCGTCCATTTTCCGGAGCCGAAAATATTTGCCGAAATCATGCGTTCAGCAGGGTTTTCAGATGTCAGATGGCGGAAACTGACAATGGGGATTGCAACATTGTATAAAGGTTATAAGGGTTAAGGGTTAAGGGTTAAGGGTTAAGGGTTAAGGAACTCCAGCACTTAACCTTAGCCTTAACCCTTAACCCCTTAACCCTTAACCCTTTAATCACATCAAAGAAGACCGCCGGCCCCCGCGTTTCGCTCTTCCGACAAAGACGCCTATGAGCAGACCAGCTACAAGAACCGCCGCGCCGCACAAAAACCCCATTTGAGCCGGTTCAGTCAGATACCATTTGAGATTCCGTTCTCTCTGAATCTTTGCCAGCTTTTTTTCCAGGTTTTCAGCTTTTTTCATTTGTTCGGCCAGTTGTTCGCTTACTTTCTGATAGGCCGATTTGATTCTTAAAAAATCAGCGCTTTCACCTTTCAGGGATTCATAAGATTTATTCAGTTTGTCAAATGTTTTTTCACTATCAGCAAATTCTGAGAGAAGTTTTTTGTTTTCCGTTTTCAGTTTCCTGTTTTCTTCAATAAGGGAAGCAACTTGGACGGAAAGCGATTCATGCTCTTTTTTAAGGACCTCCAGTTCGTATTTTGCCGGCCTTTTGGATGTCAGGTACTGACTGAGTACCCATCCCTCCTTTCCATCCGGGATCCGGACATTTGTCCAGCCTTCCCCCCGCTCCAGCACACTCACCTTTTGTCCTGATGAAAGCATAGCGATGATTTGACGATGATTCCCCGGACCCGTTCTCATTGTTATTTCAATTTCTTTGACATACATGACAGCCTGAGCGCTCGTTGTGGCAAATAAAAGCAGACAGATTCCGATAAAAACATAATTTTTCATAAGCAACCTAAGATTCAACATAAATTTGGGCATTCTTAAAGGAACACGAATCAGATAAACTTGTGCAGTAATTTTCAAAGCATCTGAAACTCGGTGATCAAGTTTTCGTTGGAAATCTCCGGAGAATCAGCGGAGTCACGCTGGAACCTCTGCGGTTTTAAAAAACTTGATGATCGAGTGGGCATCCTTCATTTATGGGTTTACACTTTTAAGTTCGTACTTCAGCACCGCCTAAAGGCGGAACTACGAACTTTTGTTCATTACTTTGTTAAAAATCAACTTGGAAGTTCAATTGAAAATCAGCCGGTAAGAGCTTGATATTACTGAATGACAGCCGGTAATCCGAAAAATGTCGGTATCTGTAATCTGAGAATTTTCAACAGCCAAGTAAAAAAAATAATAAATTCTTTTAAAATATCAGCATATATGATAAATATTTAATATTCTTCATTTGTCAGTTTACTTTTCGGCTTTTGTGAAGGATGCCAAATATTTATTATGATAATAAGTTCTGTCCATTTTTAAGAAAGGTATCGTTCTTATGATCGTATTTGATTTGCAATGCAACAACGGCCATGTGTTTGAGGGTTGGTTTGAAGACGGGCATGACTGCGAACAGCAGATGGAAAACGCTCTGATTGCGTGTCCGATTTGCGACGACACTTCTGTTTCCAGGATTCCTTCCACTTTCGCCATAAAATCATCTCAGCCCGTGTCCGATTTTTCCGCTCAAAAACTTGATCCCTCATCTGTCGCCCGGAGAATCATGGAATATGTGGATAAAAATTTTGACGATGTCGGTTGTGACTTTGCCAGGGAAGCCCTGAAAATTCATTACGGCGCTTCTGAGCCGAGAAACATAAAGGGTACCAGCACCGAAACAGAAGAAAAAACCCTGCAACAGGAGGGGATTGAATTCTTCAAGATTCCCATGCCAAAACAATCCGACACCGATGCATGATTCAGGGTATGATTTTTCAGTCAGTATGTTTAAAAATCAAACATTTCTGATAAAAACTTTTATCCGGCTGTTTCAGGCCGGAACAGTGATGCCCTGTCGCTTATACTCCGAGCCGATGATGTTGTGAATTTCCGAGATTATTTCGACGTTTCCTGAAGCGCATCTTCCACTTTCTGCCCGCCCTCTTTTTTGGCTTCCAGCGAAAAGGGCACGTCCAGCCACGGAATCTCCACGACATTGAAAAAATTGAGGCCAAATGCAATGATGAGCGCAATAACAGCGTACAAAACATATTTACCCATAAAAAATCACCTCACAATTCATTAAAATATTAATTTACAGTGTTGCAAAAAAAAAATTGGCAGTTAAAAACAACAATCCCAAATCACACCCAACAAATATAAATATATCTACAGTGAAGATATAATCAAGTAAAAAAATAGGGAGGCGGTATTTGGGTGTTAAGTGCAGAGTTTTAAAAACTGAGGAATTCCATTTAACTCCCAACTCCTAACTCCTAATTCATAATTCCTAACGGAGATATGTGATGAAACGTACCAAAATACTCAGACTTTTAAAATCAGACTCGCCTGCTGGCAGGGTTCTTATAAAAGGATGGATCAGAACCCGACGCGATTCAAAAGATTTTTCTTTTATCGAATTAAATGACGGTTCATGCCTGAAAAACATGCAGATTGTCGCGGACAGTGCTTTGGATAATTACGAAGATGTTAAAAAGCTTACCACCGGATCCGCCGCGGCTGTCTCCGGGGAACTGATCGCGTCACCGGGAAAGGGGCAAAAATGGGAGATCAGGGCACACAAAATTGAGATCATCAGCATTGCCCCGGAATCCTATCCGTTACAGAAAAAACGTCATACCGATGAATTTTTGAGAACGATTGCCCATTTGAGACCCCGGACAAACAAATACGGCGCGGCCTTCCGAATCCGCTCAGAATTATCTTATGCCATCCACAAATTTTTCAGGGACAGGGACTTCAGATACATCCATTCCCCCATCCTAACCGGCTCGGATTGCGAGGGGGCCGGGGAAATGTTCAGTGTCACCACATTGGATATTGGAAATCCCCCGAAAAAGGAGGGAAATATCGATTACGCGCTTGATTTTTTCGGCAGGGAGGCAAATCTGACCGTTTCCGGTCAGTTGTCCGCGGAGATGTTTGCCCTGGCCTTGGGGGATGTCTATACATTCGGGCCCACATTCAGGGCTGAAAACTCCAATACCCGAAGACATGCGGCCGAATTCTGGATGGTGGAGCCGGAAATGGCCTTCTGTGATCTCACAGGCAACATGGATATTGCTGAGGAGTTCATAAAATATCTGACGGTTTACATAATGGAAGAATGCAAAGATGACCTGGAGCTTTTTGCAAAATTTGTGGACAAAAAACTGATGCGGACGCTCGAAAATATCGCGTCATCCGATTATGTCCGCCTGCCGTACAGGGAAGCTGTTGAAATTTTAAAACGGACCGGGAAAAAATTTGAATATGCTGTTGATTATGGAAAAGATTTGCAGACCGAACATGAGCGCTATCTGACAGAACATCACTTTAAGAAGCCGGTGATTGTCTTTGATTACCCTAAGACCATAAAGCCGTTTTACATGCGGGTCAATGATGACAATGAAACGGTGGGTGCCATGGATCTGCTTGTGCCAAGCGTCGGCGAAATTATCGGGGGAAGCCAGCGTGAAGAGCGACTTGAATCGCTTCGGTCGCGGATGAAGGAGACGGGTCTGCCCGAAGAGGATTACTGGTGGTATATGGACACCCGCAGGTTCGGGACGGTCCCGCACAGCGGATTCGGACTCGGGTTTGAACGGCTACTCATGCTGGTCACAGGCATCAGAAATATCCGGGATGTGATTCCGTTTCCTAGGACGCCCAACAGTATAGAGTTTTAAGGGTTAAGGTTAAGGGGTTAAGGGTTAAGGATTCCGCATCCGATCTCTAATTCTTAAAACTTAACCCTTAACCCTTAACCCTTATAACCCCTTCAAAAATGACAGGTATTTCAGCATCCTTCATTTATCGGTTTACATAAATATAAACGTAACTGGTTCTGACGGATTTTGTGCTTTTTTAACGCAGAGGACGCAGAGGACGCAGAGAACGCAGAGGTTCCCTCCGTGGTCTCCGCGTTTTGTTAACCGCCTGAAATGATACGGAACCACAAAATCCGTCAGAACCAGAAACGTAAACATGAACGGAATAAGATGCAGCATGCTTTGTATTTGTTCAAGGGCTTTCCCATAATCGCGTCCTTTCAACTCTACCAGCAGAATTATTTTATTCCCAGACCGACTTTGTCCCCAAAACAGGTAATCCACCTTTTTTTGATTCCCGTTAAACCAACACTTGTCAACTTTGACCTGCCAAGTTTTGGATGGTTAGTCTCTCGGACATAAATTTCACTCCTCTGCGATTTCAATGGATTCAATATCAAGTTCCTGTCCCGAAATAATGTCGAGGGAGCCGCTTTCACATTTCCCGCATCTGAAAACCGGCCCGGTAATTGTCCATTCAGCATCACAGTCTTTACACTTGGCGACAACCGGAATCTCCTCAATACGAAGCTCCGCTCCGGAAAGGGGCGTATCCTCAGTGATAATTTCAAAACAGAATCGCAGACTGTCCGGCACCACAGCCGCGAGCCTGCCGATTTTGAGATTAACGCCCTCCACTCGCGCCCCTTTCATTTCAGGAGGGATCGACGCGGTCGCAATCTCGACCACCTGCATGGCGATTCCCATTTCGTGCATAAATCTATCCTGCTCTTAATCTTGCTCTTAATTTTGCTCTTAATCTTGCTCTTGCTCTTGCTCTTGCTCTTAATCTTAATCTTAATCTTGCTCTTAACCGAACGGACACGGGGGCAGAATTAGGAGCAGAAAAAACGGACATGTTCAGTTCACAAGTCCTGAGTTTATAATTTAGCCCTTCAGTTTCATAATGATTCTTAATCTTGCTCTTAATCTTGCTCTTGCTCTTGCTCGGATGCTGGTAAGAGCAAGATAAAGATAAAGATAAAGAGCAAGAGTTTTGAGAATCCTTAAGTTTACACTTATGTTCAGAAGATTTATAATTCCCATTCATCGGTTCTTTAATACGCGGTAATATTCCATCACCTTCTTCACATAGTTCCGCGTTTCCTTGATAGGCGGAATCCCCTTATGCCGGACAACCCTCTCAGGACCGGCATTGTAGCCGGCGAGCGCCCACTCCAGCCTTTCATCAAACCGGTTCATAAGCATTTTTAAATAACGGGCACCGCCCCTGATATTCTGCCACGGATCAAAGGGATTATAAACATCGACCAGTTTGGCTGTACCCGGCATCAGTTGCATCAGCCCCTGCGCGCCTTTTTTTGAAATCGCCCTCGGATTGAAATTTGACTCCACCTTGATGATCGCTTTCAGAAGCGGAAATGAAAGATCGTACATTTCAGACGCTTCGGTGATGAAGTGATCATACTTGGTCGTCCAATCGGCATAAGATGATGAATAGTCGTTTGAAGAATATCTGCCCTTTATATAAAGATGATATCGGGATGATGTGGGTACATTTGTAAAGTGCATGACCCCTTCCTTGTCGATATAGCGATATATATCTGCGCTCAGGGGCAAAGCAGACACAAGGATAAAAAACATACAAACGACTCCGATAACATATATTTTTCTATCATTCAAAATCATTGTGTTCCTTATGCTGGATCAGCAGTTCACATATCCTGATCTGCCGGATTAACAAATTTGGGAATAATTCCCCGATTCCCCAATTCCCTAATTCCTGATTCCTAATTCACGTCTGTTCACATATTCTTTAAACTTTTTAAAAACAAACTTTTTCGCAAAATCAGGGTGGGATAAATATGAAATGGAACTGCTCAGAAAAGAAACGCACACTTCTTTAAAAACCTCATCTTTCCGGCTGTCTTCAATAAAATTCCGGTCTCTTTTTTGTTCAAACAACACGCTTTCCCCAAGGGCTTTTTTTATTTCGTCAACTGTTACGGTCTGATCATTTTCAAATAACAAACCGTTTACAGGAATATCTATCCTCGCGCTTAAACAGACCAGCCATCTCTCAGCCGCGATCTTCCTTGATTTGTCATAAAGCTTTAATACCAGACCATTTTCAAGATCTGTCACCTTAATCAACTTTTCTTCCATGAAACCCCTCTTATAATTTCAAACCTGTTAAGAAACCGCGGATATCACAGAGATAGCGAAGAACCGCGGAGAGACTCCGCGGTTCTCTGTCCTCTGTTCCGCGGTTAGAATCAGGAATATTCAAGGTCAGCAGAACTAAAAACCGGACCGCCGAGTTTGCCAATCCAACGAAAGCATTTTAGAACTACCGAAAATACTTCAAATTGTCAATTTTAGCCTCTTTTGACTTTATTTACAACCGTAATATTCCAATCTAACAAAATTTAGTCTGAAATTCAAGGCATGCCTTATCGAAATCTTTGGGAATTGTGGGCATCCTTCAAAGAACCGGAAAGTAGTTTACATCCCATGAACCCACCTTTGCGCCTTTTCTTTGTGGCGTCTGTGCCTTTGTTTGGGACATAAAATTCTGGAAAATTTTTGGCCGGGTATTTAAAAGGATTGAACTCGCAAATTCCTGTTCACAGATTTTAATCGTTGACAAAGCCACACAAATTGTATTATTTACATCTTTCTGGCCTGATTCCGTTAAAAAGCCTGTCATTCCTGCGAGCAACCATGATTGAGGGCCAGTTGATGCTGCCGATTATGGGCGCGGCCGCATTCATCATCGCCGAGTATGTGAACATGGCTTATATCGAAGTGGTAAAAATATCTTTCTTCTGCTTCTGATAACGGCCATGGCGAGTCTTTTAATCGGCATGGGCTTCCCACAACAGCCACATATATTGTGATGGCGTCCCTGACGATTATTGTTGAAGTCGGAGAGCCATAAGTGTAAACTTAGGTCTTGCTCTTGCTCTTAATCTTAATCTTAATCTTAATCTTAATCTTAATCCTGTCCGTTTGATAAAGATAAAAAGCAAGAGCAGGATTAAGAGCAAGAGCAGGATTAAGATTGGGAATCCTTAAGTTTACACTTATGGTCGGAGAGCTTTATGACTATGTTATTCCCATAATGGCGGCCCATCTTTTCTGCTTTTATTTCGGCATACTGGCCGATAATACGGTCTTGCTGCTTATGCCCACCGGCATACAGGGTTTTCTGTATGACATAGGGACTTCCATTATCGCGTTCATGTTTGTATTCAACCCGGAGCGGATACTGCACAACATTAACAACTGGCTTCATGCGCTTCTGAGTGCTTCGCTCAGGGATGGTGCCTGACCCGCAACAAGTGGTATGAAAGTCCCTTTTTTCTGACAGCGGGCCTTTATCCTGTTTCACCCGGAGGATCGCCTCTCTTTTCAATATGGATCCCGGCATGAAGTATTATTTGTTCCCGATCGGTATCCTCATTTACTGTATGGTGATACTCCTTCAAAAAACGAGGATGATAAGGAAATTATCTCCGGAGTGCAAAAATAAAATTTTTGCAACCGGAGCGCAAAAGTTATGAGCTATGTTACAATCATTTGAACAGGAGTTAAAGCAGTATTTCAAACAGCACCAAATCGTCTTTGACGATAATTCCGGGTCATTCAAAAGGCTTGATTTCGGTTTCGGTGATAGCAAATCCAAGAGGTATTTTTCCTTTGATGTGAAGGAGAAACGCCAGCGATATGCTACGCGGAACTGGCCCACCGAGATTCCGGAAGAACACCTTTTCATCATAGATGATCTTGCTGCCAGAAAGATCCTTGCTTACGCGCCCAATTCGGGGCTTGTGGTCCGGGACAATATCCGCCGGAAATATTTTTTCTTTTCGGTCGTGGACCTTTATCTGATGCCCAAGCAGCGGGTAAACCGGGAGATCAGGAAGAATGTCCGATCGGTTAAAGGCAAGTGGATGACAGATTTGAGAAACGGCCACGCGTATGATTCACTGGCAGAAGTGTTCTCCGGGATTGAGGCATATCTGGACAGTCGGGAGGATATCTTTCTGAATATCCTCGAGTGCTACGGGGAATATGCAGGGGAAGAGGTTCCCAAAGGCGGGATCGTTCGCAGACCCGAGCATTGGACGGTGGATGTGGAGGAGACCCGCTGAAAACGAGAGTTAAAGGTGGGTCCCACCACCTGTCATTCCGGGCAGAACTGAAAAAATGGGACATTTTTTCAGTTCTGACCCGGAATCGACAGTCGCGACGGGTTCCGATCTGAAAATCTGTGGAGGATATCCCACCACCTGTCATTCCGG
>JAUCGI010000014.1:0-14293 GCA_030378035.1 Desulfobacterales bacterium HSG2 | reverse complement strand
TCCACCACCTGTCATTCCGGGCAGAACTGAAAAAATGGGACATTTTTTCAGTTCTGACCCGGAATCGACAGTCGCGACGGGTTCCGATCTGAAAATCTGTGGAGGATATCCCACCACCTGTCATTCCGGGCAGAACTGAAAAAATGGGACATTTTTTCAGTTCTGACCCGGAATCCACAGTCGCCACGACGGATTCTGATCCACCACCTGTCATTCCGGGCAGAACTGAAAAAATGGGACATTTTTTCAGTTCTGACCCGGAATTCACAGTCGCCACGACGGATTCTGATCCACCACTGTCATTCCGGGCAGAACTGAAAAAATGGGACATTTTTTCAGTTTTGACCCGGAATCCACAGTCGCGACGGGTTCCGATCTGAAAATCTGTGGAGGATATCCACCACCTGTCATTCCGGGCAGAACTGAAAAAATGGGACATTTTTTCAGTTCTGACCCGGAATCCACAGTCGCCACGACGGATTCTGATCTGTCTTTCAGTTTTGACCGGAATGATATGACACTCAAGTTCATCGAGTTTAAAATGAAGAAATTTTACACATCGGATAAAAAAATTGCTCTTTTCAACTCAGATGTTATGGAACTTTATCCAGAAATGCCGTCTCCGATTGTCATCATTTCTGATGGCCCTTATGGAATCGGAGGTTTTCCCGGTGACCCGCCCACACCGGATGAGCTGCCTCTGTGGTATGAACCCCACATCAAGGAATGGTCCCAAATATCTACGCCGCAGACAACTTTATGGTTCTGGAACACTGAAATCGGATGGGCCGTGGTCCATCCGATATTGAAAAAAAATAACTGGGAATATGTCAGTTGTCATATATGGGACAAGGGGATACAACACATTGCCGGCAACTCGAATAGTAAAACTTTAAGAAAGCTGCCTGTTGTTACGGAAGTATGTGTGCAATATGTTAAAAAGCCCATATTCACTGTTGACGGAGCAACAGTTGAGATGAAGGAGTGGCTTCGGCATGAATGGAAACGCTCGGGCCTGCCTTTCAACACCGCGAATGAGGCATGCGGCGTTAAAAATGCTGCAACAAGAAAGTACCTGACAAAATGCAGCCTCTGGTATTTTCCGCCAGCGGATGCTTTTGAAAAGCTGTCAGACTATGCGAACACTTATGGGAGAGAAGGGGGAAAACCCTATTTTTCACTTGACGGCGTGAAAACGATAAAAAAAGAAGATTGGAAAAAAATGCGTTCAAAATTCAAATGCCCCCATGGTATCACAAATGTGTGGTCAGAACCGCCGTTAAACGGAGAGGAAAGAATTAAAATCGGTTCAAAAGCGTTTCACCTTAATCAGAAACCGCTTTTATTTATGAATAGAACCATTCAGTTATCTTCTGATCCGGGGGATCTTGTATTTGAACCATTCGGCGGGCTTTGTTCAGGAGTGTTTGCCGCTCATCAGATCGAAAGGAAAGGTATGGCTGCTGAAATAAATGAGAGTGTTTTTGATAAGGCGGTTGAAAGGTTCAAATATGTTAAAACCCAGCTACGTCTGATACAAAAAGTTTTTGGATAATCGGTATCCTTCATTTGTCAGTTTACACTTTATGTAGAACGATTTTGTAAATCGTTCCGAACGACCTGCAAATCCGTTCTTCAAGTCGGAAAAGTGTAAACCAAGTTTCACCTTCTATGAATATGAAGGATGCCGGATAATCTGAATTCATAATGATTGTTATTACAGTTCTACATACTATGATTGGCATTTATAGCCTGAACATGATAAAGCCCGGAGTGCTGGTTAACTTTCATTTTGCTTGATTCAGGCATCAAAATTTCTGGTTTTCTGTCAAAGATGGGAGATATTTTATGGAAATCAGCGAAGAAATTTATCTGCTCAACGATGATTTGTTCAGGGTTGGAAATTCCCGAAGTCCCCGCTTGGACAATGTCAGAGAACGTGATATTGAGATCATTGAAAGAGAGGGGGAATATGGAACTGAATATTTCCGAAATTCGTATTATTATTGATGCGCTCGGATTCAGGCTGTCCCGCATGGAAGACGAACAGGCCGGGCTCGGTGATTCCGAAGAAGACAGGATATCGGAATTGTCCGATGATATGTATCGGCTGGAAATGCTTATGGGCTGTCTGACAGACGAATATGACAGGCGTGTCAGTGAAATCAGGGAAAATTGTTTTGGTGAGAACGAGCAGTCTCTTTCGGGAGCGGTTATGTGAGATATCTTGCTGACACCAACGTATGCTCTGTCACCAACTGGCTTGTAACAAAAAAGAAGCGTTTGAATGGAACTGACTAAGAGGGAAAGGAACTTATGAGTGAAGGGAAGATATTGAAAAATTTAATTAAGCGAAACACAGATCCGGAGCAAAACAAATGAACCGTTTTTTCTGGTTGCCATCAATTAAAATCAAAGGCTACCGCCCATTTAACGACACATTATTTCGTTTCAGACCGGTTCAGGTGATTGTCGGCGCAAACGGGTCGGGAAAGTCGAGCCTGTTTGAATTTCTGAAATTTCTTCGTGATGCCTGCCATCACGAGATTCCTTCGGAAATCATAACAGCCGCAATCGGTCAGCCCTTCAGAAAAACCTAACATTTATCAACAAATGTTCTCTGAAGGTGCAGGCTGAGTTATTAATCTAACTACGTTGGTCAGGTCATGACACCCGTGAATGAACGCCAGTTCGCGGCCCTGTCGCCAGTGATTAAGGAAGGCACGAGCGGGTTTGTAGTGTCAGTGTTGCCGGCATGACAAGCCTCTCCAACTTTGCCGAGGCAAACCTCACCCCCCGCGTGCGCGGGGGAGAAAAAGCTAATCTTATGAAAGTTTTTGTAATCGACAAAAATAAGAAACCTCTGTCCCCGATTTATCCGGGACGTGCGAGAATCCTGCTGAAACAGGGGAAGGCCGCTGTTTTCAGAATGTTTCCTTTTACGATCATTCTGAAATATGCTGTAAACACTACCCCTGAATCATTGCGGATCAAGATTGATCCGGGGAGCAGAGTTACCGGAATCGCCCTTGTGAATGACAGAACCGGGGATATTCCCTTTGCGGCCGAGATCGAACACCGGGGCGGAATTATTAAAAAAAATCTTGAAAAGCGCAGGCACGTCAGAAGAGGACGGCGGGGCAGGCTGAGATACAGAAAGCCCCGCTTCCTGAACCGGAGAAGACCGGAGGGGTGGCTGCCGCCGAGCCTGAAAAGCAGGGTTCTGAATATTGATACATGGGTAAGCCGGCTGATCCGGTTCTGCCCGGTCGGCGACATTTCCATGGAGCTTGCCAGATTTGACACCCAGAGGATTGCGAATCCCGAGATCTGCGGCACGGAATACCAGCAGGGCGATCTGGCCGGCTATGAAATCCGTGAGTACCTGCTGGAAAAATGGGGCAGGAAGTGTGCGTACTGCGGAAAAGAGAACATTCCCCTGGAAATCGAACATATCATTCCGAGGAGCAGAGGCGGGACTGACCGGGTTTGGAATCTGACTGTCGCCTGCCGGAGGTGCAATCATCGGAAGGGTGACAGACCTGTGGAAATATTCCTGAAAAGGAAGCCGGATGTCCTGAAAAGAATTCTGTCACAGGCGAAAACACCTCTGAGGGACGCGGCGGCTGTGAACGCAACCCGGTGGGATTTGTTTCAGACTCTGAAAAAATACGGCCTGCCTGTGGAGTGCGGTTCCGGCGGAATGACGAAGTTCAACCGGACACGGCGGGGTATTCCCAAATCGCACTGGGGAGACGCCGTGTGTGTCGGCAAATCCACACCTGAAAAACTGGGGACTGACGGAGTGAGACCGCTGAAGATAAAAGCAAAGGGTCAGGGCGGACGGCAGAAAGCGGTGCTGAACAAATACGGACAGCCAAAACAGCACAGACCTCTGAAGCCCCTGTTCGGGTGGCGTTCCGGGGATATTGCGAAATTCGGAAAAATGACTGTGCGTGTCACCCCGAGAAAAACCGGGAGCTTCGGACTGACATCGCTGAACGGCGGCAGACCATTCAACCGGAGTCATAAAAAACTGGTTCGGGTACATCGGAGTGACGGATACAAGTATTGCCTCTGTTAACAAAAAAGTCAGCTTTTATATATCAAAAAATATCAAATATCTGCAAATCGTTTCTGGAGAGTTTACTAAAAATCATCGAAGAAGAAAGAAGGTGAGTAACATGACAGAACTGAAAAAAATAACCAAATACAAATGGGAAGTCCCCAAAACCGGTAACATGAGAGTGCCGGGAATCATTTATGCCGACAAATCGATGCTGAAAGGACTTCAAAAGGAAGGTGCCGTCAAGCAGGTATCCAATGTCGCAACCCTTCCGGGAATCGTAAAGGCCTCCTTTGCGATGCCGGATGTGCATCAGGGATACGGGTTTCCCATTGGCGGCGTTGCGGCTTTTGACTGGGAGGAGGGGATCGTATCTCCCGGAGGTGTCGGGTACGATATCTCGTGCGGCGTCCGCCTCGCCACAACCCACCTCGAAGAGAAGGATGTGACACCGAAAGTCAGGGAACTTGTGACCGCACTCTACCAGGGCATCCCCTGCGGCGTCGGTTCCAAAGGTTCTGTAAAGCTTTCCATTGATGAGGAGAAGAGGGTGCTGAGACAGGGGAGCGAGTGGGCGGTGAAGCATGGTTTCGGAGAAAACTCGGATCTGAGACATACCGAAGAGGGGGGCTGTCTGCCTCATGCGGATCCGGATGTGGTCAGCGAGAGAGCATTGAAACGGGGAAAAAAGCAGCTCGGCACACTCGGATCCGGAAATCATTTCCTTGAGGTCGGCGTGGTGGAAGCGATTTACGATCCTGAAGCGGCCAAGGCTTTCGGTCTTTTTGAAAATCAGATTACCCTGATGATCCATTCGGGATCCAGGGGATTCGGGCACCAGGTCTGCGACGACTTTCTTGCTTTCATGATAAAGCATGTTAAAAAGCTGCCCATCGAACTGCCGGATCGGCAACTGGCCTGCGCCATGATACAGTCCGAAGAGGGGAAGCGCTATCTCAGAGCCATGGCCTGCGCGGCTAATTACGCATGGGCCAACCGGCAGGTTATGATGCACAAGTGCCGTGAGGTTTTTCTCCATCTCCTGGGTATCGGTCCGAGAGACCTGGGTATGACGCTGCTTTATGACGTGTGCCATAACATCGCCAAGAAAGAGGAGCATATCATAGACGGTGAGAAACGGACTGTGTGCGTTCACCGGAAAGGGGCGACCCGGGCGTTTCCGGCAGGACACGGAAGCTTGTCTGACTCGTATCGGAATATTGGCCAGCCGATCATTATCCCGGGGGATATGGGCACAGCCTCTTACGTTCTCGTGGGTACGCAAAACGCCATGGAGGAGACCTTCGGTTCAACCTGCCACGGTGCCGGACGTGTCCTGAGCCGGAGCGCGGCAAAGAAGAAGGCCAAAGGCAGGGCCATCTATCGTGAACTGGAAGCAAAGGGAATCTTTGTGAAATCAAGGGGCAGACACACCATGGCCGAAGAGATGCCGGAAGCTTACAAAGACGTCTCCCAGGTGGTCGAAGTGGTTCATGAAGCGGGAATCTCAAAGAAGGTGGCGAAGCTGAGACCCATCGCGGTGGTGAAAGGATAAGGAAGTCCTGTTCTTTCTCTTTCTCTTGCTCTTACTCTTGCTCTTGCTCTTGCTCTTGCTCTTTCTCTTGCTCTTTCTCTTGCTCTTACTCTTGCTCTTACTCCAGTTCCTGACCTGCCCGCAGTCGGACGGGCAGGCTCGGGAGCAAGAGAAAGAGCAAGAGAAAGAGAAAGAGAAAGAGAAAGAGTAAAAGCAAGAAAGAGAAAGATTTTTGTCCTATATTCAGAAGGAAAATTTATGATGCCGATAACTCTTCAAAATGAACGCCATCTGAAGGAATTACGACTCCTGCTGGAGGAAACCTGTTGCAATCTCTGCCGATTTCATCATATAGAGCAGGACGGACTGAAGCCTGATGAGGTGAGAATTGAGCAGGAGGTCTGTATGGGGGCGTCCGACGCATTCGCCGATATCAAAGTGCAGCCTCAGGGATTGCCGCCTTATTTTATTGAGGTGAATTACGGATATCCTCCTGAGAAAATTGTTGCGCACATGGCCCGCAAATACGGCACCGGGATGCCCGGACTTCAGGGCGCATCAAAGGTGATATTGGTGATCGATATCCATGAGCATGAGAGCTGGATTGAAATTCAGCAGCAGGTCGAATCCTGCTTGCAGGGACTGAAGCTTGAGATATGGGATGAAGAACATCTTGTGTCGCTTATTCACAAACGATTTGAATTGGAAATCGATTCTATTTCAGGCAGCAATGCGTTCGAACTGCAAAAAGCGCTTGATAATGCAAACGGTCAGTATGTGTTCGGAGATGAATGGGCAAATAACCCGTTGCAGTCTTCCCTGCTTTGGCATTTTTCCCCATGGAAACTGAAACAGCTTAGGGAAAAAGAGAATTTGGAACCCCGGGATGTTATGTCCCCCGGGATGTACAAGGACGTTGTGACGATCCTGGTCGATCTTTCTTCGTTTTCCAGTTATGTCAGAGATACCCGAAGCGAGGAGGTGGTCCGCCATGCCCTGACCTCCTTCTATTCCAAGACGAGATACGAAATTCTGAACACCGGGGGAATGCTGTATCAGTTTGTCGGCGATGAGGTTATCGGACTCTACGGGATACCTGAACGCCAGGCCGGCTATCATGAGGCTGCTTTGGAATGCGCGGAGAGTCTTGTGCATATCGGTAATTCTGTCTCCAACCAGTGGCAGCGGCATATTGACAGAGTCCAGGAATCAAGAGGCGTTCATATCGGCATGGCCGTCGGACCGATTCAGTTTGTTTCCCTGCGCCCTTTCAGCCGGGTGCATTTGGGGGCTGTCAGCGATTCCATCAACATGGCCGCCAGACTTCTGTCTCATGCCGGCCCCGGTGAGGTTGTGATCAGCAACACATACTATCAGAACCTGGATCATAAGTATCAAGCCGGTTTTACAGAACTTGAGCCGGTAGATGCCCGCAACGTGGGAAAGATTATCGCGTGGAAAAAGAGATTCCAGGAACTGAAAAGTTGAAGGGAGGAATGAAAGCGCCTTCAAATTCCAGGTTTCAAATTTCAAGTTTCAAGTTTCGGCTACCAATTTAAGCCGGGACACCTTATGTCAAACCACGAAAAACACGAAAGAACACGAAAAATATTTGTGACCCGCAGTTAAGTCCCGACTCATTCCGTGTGTTTCGTCTGTTTCGTGTGTTTCGTGGTATGAATTGTTACAAAAATGTCCCGCTTTAAGTTGGTAGCCCAAGTTTTAAGAATTAAGGAATGCCAAAATTACATTTCGGCACTCCATGGGAGATGAAAATGATAACCTCAGTCATTTCTTTCGAGATTCCGCAAGACCTGCTGGCGTCTTTAAAAATCGGATCCGCCGATCTTACCAGAGATATCCGGTTATTAGCGGCGATAACTTATTTTCAGGAGAAAAAACTGTCGCTCGGCAAAGCAGCCCATTTAGCCGGTCTGAATCGGCTGGTTTTTATGGATATCCTGGCTCGGAAGGGAATCATTCTCTTTGATTACGATGAATCCGTGTTGGAAAGCGATTTAAACGGCATCAGACAGTTGGAGGGTGACACAGATGATCATCAGTAATTCGACCCCGCTGATTGCATTTGCCAGAATCGGCGAGTTACCGTTATTGCTTTGCGAGTTCCCGGAATTCAGGCTTCTGACCGGTATGACTCGCAAAGCAAGCTTTGCACTCCGGAATTATGACTCGCAAAGCAAGCTTTGCACTCCGGAATTATGACTCGCAAAGCAAGCTTTGCACTCCGGAATTATGACTCGCAAAGCGAGCTTTGCACTCCGGAATTATGCACTTTGAGTTTATCGTCCGAGGATCCGGAATCAAGGATTGGAAGGTGAAAAAATGGACAGCAGCTTTATAAATACTGTGAGAGTGAGCAATTTGCTCTCTTTCGGCCCGAATCCGGTGGACATCCCCCTCAGGCCGCTGAATGTTCTGATTGGACCCAATGGCTCCGGGAAATCGAATCTGATCGAAATTATCAGCCTGTTTCAGGCCATGCCGAGGGATTTGACGCTTCCCATAAGAAAAGGCGGCGGCATTCGGGACTGGCTCCGGAAAGATGACAGAGACGCAACAGCAACAATCGAAGCGTTTGCTGAGTACCCGCGGGGAAAGCGGACATTGCGACACGCGCTTAAATTCTCATCTGTCAGTCAGCGGTTCCTCATACTTGATGAGCGTGTGGAAAATTCAGAACCCGATGAGGGGCAGGATGATCCCTGTTTTTATTATCGATTAAATCAGAACAGCCATCCGGTCATCACCGTCAGGAAGGAACACAGAAAATTGGAAAGGGAGTCAGTTGATCCGGAACAGTCCATCCTTTCCCAGCGAAAGGATCCGGATCAGTATCCGGAGCTGACATGGCTCGGCGACCAATTTGGAAAGATCAGGATTTACCGGGAATGGGCTTTCGGCAGACACGCACCGTTGCGCCAACCCCGGGAACCTGACGCTCCCAATGATTTTCTGGCCGAGGATTGCGGAAACTTGGGGCTGATTCTCAACAGAATGAAAAGAGAGCCGAAGGTGAAGCGACGGGTCACCGAACTGCTCGGTGAGTTTTATGACGGGATAGAAGATTTTGATGTCATCATGGAAGGCGGATCGGTTCAGGTCTTTTTGCAAGAGGGGGATATTTCGATTCCCGCGACCCGCCTTTCGGACGGGACCCTCCGATATCTCTGCATGCTCGCAATCCTTTGTCATGCAAGGCTGCCGCCTCTCATCTGTATTGAGGAGCCTGAGCTTGGAATACATACGGATATCATCCCCGTGCTGGCAGCGCTTCTGAAAGAGGCGTCCGCCCGTACGCAACTGATTGTGACCACCCACTCGGATGCCCTTGTTGACGAACTTTCCGACACCCCCGAGTCTGTCTTGGTCTGTGAAAAACATGACGGCTGCACGGAATTTAAGAGACTTGAGCAGGACGCGCTGCGGGAATGGCTTCAGAAATATTCCCTCGGAGAGTTGTGGAACAGGGGTGAGATAGGGGGGAATCGCTGGTGAGCAGAAAAAAAGTGAATGGACAAGGAGACTGTTGAACAGACTGAAAACAGCTTTATCATGACATAATGAATGTCCGTTCTATTATGGATGCATAGAGGAAAATTCTTTTAACCTTCCGAATTTTTTTAAAGACCTATTAAAATGAGTTATCAAAATTTATCAGAATTTATCGCCAGGCTCGAGGCAGAAGGCGAACTTCTCAGAATCAGAGAGAAGGTGTCACCCATACTTGAAATCACCGAGATCACAGACCGGATGTCAAAGCGTCCGGGAGGGGGCAAGGCCCTGCTCTTTGAGAATGTGGAGGGGACGACATGCCCTGTGATTACCAATGCGTTCGGAAGCAGACGCAGAATCGGACTCGCGCTCGGATGTCGGAATTTGGATGATCTTGCAGAGCGGCTCAGGGAGATATTGGAACAATCGCCTCCCCGCTCCATGGCGGAGAAGCTGAGACTTATCCCCAAGGCCGTCAACTGGTCCCGATTTTTTCCGAGGACAAAGAATCTCCCGAATCCGCCGTGCCAGGAGGTCGTATTAAAAGGGGCGGATGCGGATCTGGGCCGGATGCCGATTCTCCACTGCTGGCCAAAGGACGGCGGGAGATTTGTCACCCTGCCGATTGTCTTTACAAGGGGCCTGAAAGACGGGAAAAGGAATGCGGGGATGTACAGAATGCAGGTCTATGACAAACAGACCACCGGAATGCACTGGCACATCCACAAGGACGGCTCCCATCATTTTCATGAATACAGAAAAGCGGGCAGACCGATGGAGGTCGCTGTGGCTGTGGGAACAGACCCTGCTGTCACTTACGCGGCCACCGCGCCCATGCCGAGAGGTGTGGATGAGATGATCCTTGCCGGCTTTATTCGGCAGAAACCTGTGACAATGGTGAAGGGTGTCACGGTGGATATCGAAGTGCCGGCCGATGCGGAATTTGTCATAGAAGGCTATGTGAATCCTGAAGAATTCAGGGTCGAGGGGCCGTTCGGCGATCATACCGGCTATTACTCCCTTGAGGATGAATACCCGGTCTTTCACGTCACAGCCATCACTCACCGGAGAAATCCGATTTACAGCGCCACAATAGTGGGCCGGCCCCCGATGGAGGACTGTTATCTCGCACTGGCCACCGAGCGGCTCTTTCTCCCCATGCTGAGAACCGTCATGCCTGAGATAAAAGATTACTGGATGCCCTGGGAAGGGGTTTTTCACAATATCGTTGTGCCGGCCATTGATAAGACATATCCCCATCATGCCAGAAAAGTGATCAGCGGTCTGTGGGGGATGGGACAGATGAGTTTTTCCAAGGCCATTGTGATTGTTGACGATGATGAGAAACTTCTGGGGAACGGCGACGCGTTGCTACGGCTTATGCTCAAAACCGTTGATTTCAAAAAGGATATTACGATCACAGAGGGGATACTCGATGTGTTGGACCATTCCGCTCCCCAGCCCTTTTTCGGATCAAAGATAGGGATCGACGCTACTTCCCGCATTGCAGGGGAACGGCCCCGCGCTGTCCGAAAGCCCGGCCTTTTTATCCCTGACAGAGAACTGCTTTCCCGTCTTGAGGAGACGGATCCGGGGTTTGCGGGGCTGAGAAATGTTTATGGCGAAGAGAGCGCGACGCGTCTCTTTCTCATAAACATTGCAAAGGAAGGAGAGAAAAACTCCCGCTTTTTCGTGGAACGCTTATCAGAGGTCATATCCGGAGGGGTGTGCGTACTCTTCGACGCCGACATTGATCTGAATGACAGTTCTCTGGTGCTGTGGAAAATGTTCAACAACACCGACCCTGCACGGGATATTACGATCACCCAGGAGCGAGTAATCATCGACGCCACCCGAAAGGGGACCGAGGACGGCCACACCCGGCAGTGGCCTGAGGATATCGTGATGACGCAGGAGGTCAAAGAGAAGGTGGATAAAATGAAAGATGCAACCGTCAACTGACAACCGTCAACCGTCAACTGTCAACCGTCTGGACGTATTCCGCTTTCTGAGAGATATTTCCAAACCGGGGGGCGGTTTGCAGAGCGCGGTGAAACGCCGCGGCGGCTTATGCTATCGGTTCATGCTTTAATCGAGGCGGTTTCGGTTATCTGAAAAAAAACATCCGCGGATTTAACAACGCTGCAAAAGGGACGCCTTTTCTGGTTCTTACCGATCTTGACCGGGCAGAATGTGCGCCTGTGCTGATTCGGGAATGGCTGCCGGTATCCGGACATCAGAATCTTATATTCCGCGTTGCGGTCAGAGAAGTTCGGGGGTTGGGTCGGACCAAGCTAACCCACTGAATTTATATGATATGAAAACAAAACGGGCCTTATTTTGGCTCTTAAAACCACTTTTCTGAGGGCAAAAAGGTGCTTTTAAGAAAATAGGAGCAAACTTGCAGGCTTCCCTTCTTAAACGCTCCTTTTTACCCCGAAAAAAGTGGTTTTAAGAGCTGAAATGACGCTTATTTTGCTTTCATATCACATAATTTCAGTGGGTTAGCTTGGTCCGACCCCATACCGAATTGAATTGCCTATGCACCGTCCGAGATTCAGCATTTCTATCGTGATCCTTTTTCGTATAATCAATATAGCCCTTAAAGGAGCGAGGCATTTCAATAAATACCGGTGGACTGTCTGGAAAATTGTTGAGAAAGTTCACTATGGATTTTCCAATCAGTTCTCCAAATATGGTAGGCACAGCATTGCCCACCTGCTTAAATTTCTGGGCTTTAGTACCGATGATCTCCCATGTGGCGGGGAAACCTTGAAGCAACTTCGCCTCTTCTAATGTAAGCCGTCTTAAAAGACCATCCCATCGAACCCAATCTTGACTTGCAGACCCCGTAACTGTTCTCGCAGGCAAAGAAAGATTCGCAATGAATGTTCCCTGACGATACCCCCAATGTCCACCAGGGCGAGTCTTTTCCGCTTTACCTTTGCTCTTTAACCCAGATCCGTTTGGCAGATCGTGAAGTCGGGATCCTAATGCCTCAGTCGGGAAGGTATAATTTTCTTTGTTTTTATCCGCATATTTTTCAAGGAAATCTCCGAGGCTCTTCCAAGGCGTGTAAAACAGCCCTCCTTCTTTTTGGTGCGACTGCTCTGGAAACAAAGGCGCATTTCCATTTTTAGTGCCGATGATAAAACAACGCACTCGCCTCTGAAATGACCCGTAATCGGCAGAGTTTAGCAATGTTGCCCGACAGCTATAACCTGCTTCCCAAAAACGATCCAAAATATCCCTGATGACTCCCCCTGGCTCGCCTTTAAAATCCCTAGCTGTGACCAAGCCTCGAACATTTTCAAACAAGAACATGCGAGGTCTGATTTCGTTGATTATACGAACAAACTCATTCACAAGGACACCACGAGGATCAAGAACGCTCATTTGTTTTCCAGAGCTTGAAAATGACTGACAAGGTGGACCGCCTACTATCAGATTGATCTGTTCTTTACCCGAAAGCTCAATTCCCACAAGTTCTCGAATGTCCGCATTAAATATCTCAGAATTACTAAAATATCGGTGTCCGTCATCTTGCTTAACACCTTGATTTGCCTTTAACGTTCTACAGAAGACAGGTTCCATTTCACAAAGAGAAACTGCCTTTAAGCCCGCTCTCTCCATGCCAATATCTAACCCGCCAGCACCGGAAAAAAGACTGATGTAGTTAGGCTGATCCATCACAAAATCCTCTTCAAATCCGTCAATCTATTCTCCCATATCACCTTAATCTGCGATGCTTGCAAATTATGTATACCTGTTGAATTAAAAAATCCGGCGATGACTGCCACAACTATCGGTTTATCCAGACTTTTTGATGAACGCCAATCATTGGCCTTATCGCAACATTCTTTAATTCGTTTGGTTGAGTCAATTTCAACACCAACGGTTTTAGCTTCTATCAATACTAATTTGTTAGCTCTTTTGCTTCTGACTACTAAATCTGCCTTTTGTTTCGTACGTCCTTGAACCTTAACTTCCTGTGTGTATTCACCAAGGTTGATGTCGGTATTATTGGACACGATTCCGCAGAATCCTGACTTCGTATACCCTATATCTATCAAGGCTGATGCGACCGCATGTTCCTGCTGGTCTTTGCGCCAGTTTCTGTATCTCGTTTGTGCATTTTGATCCGCTGCGATTGAGCATGTCCACTTTTTGGCATACTCAGTCGCAAGGCTACGCTCTCTGGCTGATAGCTTTTCTTTAAGCCATATAAACCTTTTACGATCAAGATTATCAATAGCAAATTTTGCGATTTCCTGTGCAATCGCAGAAAGAGCATTATATTTAGTGGTTTGAGAACTCAATTTGTCGTTTTCGTATTTATCAATCGATGTGAAGCCAAAGAACTGACCAAACTTCATTTGACTTATTGAAGGGGCTATTGCATAACGAAGAATCTTTATAATTCTGGAATCTTCCAGTATAGCCTGAGATGTGATTCGAGAAAAATTATCGGTCAGGTGCGCTGCAATATCGTATATTTCTCCGTTCTGGAGCAATGCGTTTTCATACATTGACTTCATCGAATTTAAGTAGACAAGCATTTCGTGTTCTCTGGATTTTTTCAAGTCTGCCTCAAGACTCATAATTCATATTTCCTTATTCGGGCTAACACTTATCGTCCGTACCGTAAATATTGATACTAACCGCATTCTGTGAAAAGTTGTTTTGAACAAATGCAATTTTTTATTTCGGTATCATCATTTATGATACAGGCCATAGTTAAGCGGCAGCCCGATGACGAACACATCCCCGGCAAACCGTCAGCTTCCGGATCCCTGACCCGGGCTGTCCGCTTCTGGGTAGAAGCGGTGATTACTCACCGCCCCCGCAGATCCGGACGTGAGGATTTCCCTCATCCGGTTCCTCAGCCCCGAAGGTTTTCACCCGTTCGGAGACCATGTTTGATATTGGGTTGGATCAAGCTAATCAACTGAAAATTCAACAAATTCCTTACAATTACAGGTGTCTTTCGGGCCAATATCGCATTTTTCAGCATCAAAAAGAGCATTATGGGATTCTGGCTCCTTACGAAGCTGAAGAGCTTTGCCATACGCTTTTCCTCCCATAACGCTCTTTTTGGCCCCGAAAAAGCGATTATAGCCCTATTTTAGAGGCAAAATCGACATGATTTTTCTTTAATATCTGATACTTAGCTTGGTCCG
>JAUCGI010000099.1 GCA_030378035.1 Desulfobacterales bacterium HSG2 | reverse complement strand
GGAAGCTGAAACATGCCTTTGATGTTCTTAATGATATGGAGATAAACGATTTGCAGGGACACAGGTATCATTTTCAACTTGTTTAATTTAATCCGTTAAAATTATGCGTATCGCCGAAAGTCATGTATTATTATTTTTTGATTCGTGTCGATTTGCTTCCATCAATATGGAATATCATTGCCGGTAATCGGAACAGAATGATTGTAGATAGTGTCGTTGAAAGACTCGCTGAGGCGATATCCGATCATCCTCCGGATATGCTTTTATGCTGAATGTTGTTGAATAAGCAATAAGAACAACAATTTGCAAAAATGTTCTACTGGATTGGATGTAGAACAATTTTTCAAATTGTTTTTCCGACACGGACAAAAAGCAAAAACAATTTGCAAAAATGTTGGCATCCTTCATTTGCCAGTTAACACTTTAAATAAAAATTAGCCTGAAATCTGATTTGTCGTTAAGACTCAGACTTACAAAAAACAGCGGAGCACCTCCGAAAAAAAATCTTGACAAACAGCGGAATCAGATATTAATGTATCTGACATAAAAAGAACATGTGTTCTGTCAGATAAGAATTTGTATCACGGAGGTGTTATAATGGCAAATATGAATAATCATGTGTCGGACATGATTTCGGAAGGGCCGAAATTTGCAAGACGACCTGATCTGACACCGGAGATTCGTCTTGCTGTTGCCTGTTCGGCCCCTGAGGCACAGCAAAACGGCAGGTGGGGCAGAATCACGGAATTGGCCGGACATTTTATGATTTCCCGCACTTTTGTTTATATGCTGGCCTCTTTTCTGGCGGCAGCCGGTGTGATTGTTTTCAGCGCGACGCCGGCGCCCGTCACCAGTCATCTGCTGCCCTTTGTCTGCATGCTGACGCTGAGAATGGAGGGGCGCCGCAGTGTCGAAGCGATTTCCGCCATTATGAAACGCTTTGACGTGTCCCTCTCCTCTGTCGGTTCTGTCAGCCGGTATCCGAACTGTTTCGGCAAATTGCTGCCGAACACGCTGGCAGCGGAGGTCGGCGAAACAAAGCTCGCCGTTTTTCTCTGTGACGAACTTTTTTCAAAAAGCGCGCCGATTCTGGTAACAGTCGATCCTGTCAGTTCTGTCATTCTGAGAATCGAACTGGCCGGTTCGCGGAAAGCCGAAGATTGGAAGGAGCATTGGGAATGCCTCGGAGACAACGGTATTTACGCGACATGTCTCGTTACCGACGAGGGCCGGGGACTGACCGCGGCGCACAAGGAGGCACTGGCCGACATTGTCAGACAGCCCGACACATATCATGCCATGGCACATGTCTTCGGCAAACTGGTCAGACAATTGGAAGATGCCGCGTACAGGGCCATACGGAAAGAACAGGAACGTGAGGATGCGCCCGACTCCGCGAAAAGCGACAAAGTTGTCACCAAACGGATTGATGCCTGCGAAGAGGCGACCGCGGTCGCCAATGAGCGCATCGGGCTTTACGACACGGCACACTGCCTTTACCTCCGCATCCTTGAAAACCTCCGGGTTTTCGATGAGGACGGCAATCCCGGAGACCGTCGGCAGTCCGAGGAGGAGATCGGGGAGGCTCTGAACATGCCGGACGAACTGGGAGTTCCGAAAATGGACAAGGCTGTCAGAAAAGCGCGTGCGACCATGCCCGAGCTCCTGAATTACTCTGACACGGCGGGAACAGCGGTTGAAAACCTGATGACACTGCCGATTCGGCAGGAAGCGCCGGAAGCCCTTTTTCCGGCCTGGCAACACGGCAAAGGCGTGACTAAGTCCAAAAATGCGAATGTGCGCCAATATGACAAAGAGCATGCGGCGATTTGCCCGGAAGTCGCCAGTGATTGTCTTCAGGACGATTCTGACATGATAAAATCACAGGTGTGTGCGGATTTGGATCGGATCGTCCAAAGTTCGGCACTGGTCGAATGCATCAACTCGATCATCCGACCGTACCCGGACAACTCGAAAAATCAGGTTACCCGGGAAACGCCGAATCTGATTATGTTCCATCATAATCACCGGCGTTACAAAGCAGGCAAACGCAAGGGGAAAACCCCCATGGAACTATTTACCGGAAAAACGCAGAAAAAAGACTGGATTGAACTTCTTTTCGACGTTGTGAAAGAAAAATATCCGTCTTTTTTCGCACTTTCCGGATAAAGTTTTTTAGTTTTTTTAGTTCAAAACGGCCTCTGTTTTGTTTACACCAGAGGTGTGTCCAAAAACTGACTTTCAAAAAGTGTAACGTAGATTTCGATACCTTTAAATAAATCTGATAATTCCGAAATGATTGTATCCCTTTGATACTGTATGCTTAGAATAAAAAGGTAAATGAAAATGCTCACGAATAATGTTGCCGGCCCCTTTGTTCCTGCCGGATTCGGATTTTTTCGCATACCCGGAATTCTGAATAATGTTCCGAGGCATTGAAAAAAAAAGTTGACAATCACCGTTTGAAGATTATTGTTATCCTTTATAATAGTTGTCACACAAAACAGAAGGAGGATAATCTTATGTCAGGTTTGAATAAAGAGTTTACATGGTTTTTTGTCATATTCAGCAGGGAGTTTCGTCAGGACAAACGGATCGCCTTTGAAACCCTCATGTTTCTGGCAATAGCACATTTTTTCGGGTTTTACAACCCGAAGCAGCTTGCCGATTTTCTGGGCATCCCCCACCAGGGCCTTTACAGAGCCATAGAGGGTGGAGCATCTATTATCTCAGAGAAATGCTCGTCCGTTTCATGGTGAGGCAGGCCGCCGAGGAACTCAGACCTCTCATGGGAAAGAGCGGTTCGAGCGTATCCCGGGCCGGTGTGACCCTGACATTCGACAACAGTGTGATCGACCGTCTGGGAAAACTGCTCCGCTGCACCTGGAGCTGGTACAGCGGTCGCTGCAAGAAAGTGGTCCGCGGCAACGATCTGATGGGAATTGTCATGACAATCAGCGGCATCGCCTTTCCCCCGCATCTGCTTTTCTGCTCCAAACAGGGCCGGGGCAGCACTGACAAGGCAAGTCTGCTGATCGCCATGCTGACGCGGCTCAAGGATGAATTTGCCAGGGAGGGCATTGACCTGACCGCCTTTCCCCTCACTTCTGACTCATGGTTCGCATCCGAGAAGCTGAAACAGCGGCTTCTCGCTCTGGGATTCAAAAAAATTGTCATTGCCGGCAAGGGCAACCACACCTTCACAATTGGCAAAAGAAGGCACAATGCCTCCTCGTGGAAAAAAACGCTCAGACTGATCGGGGATCAGTGGGGAATTGATGTCCCCTCTCTCAGAACCGAGGCATTCAGTCCGACATTCGGGCGTGTCGTTCTTTTCTTTTTCCAAAAAAGTGCCACGCGCACCTATTATCTCATGGATTTCAGCCCGGCCCCCCTGCGTGGCGCTGAAATCTGGCGCATCCGGAAACAGCACCACATCATCGAGTGTTTCTGGAAAATCCTCAAGTCGGTGCTCGGCATAAAGTCCATGCGCCTTCGGGGTGACGGACTGTATACCGCCCTGCTGATAAAGGTGATCGCATACATGCTCGCGATAAGGCCCGGCATGAGGAGACCCTTTCTGAAAATGTCCGTCACGGAGATTATGCGAAAAATAAGAAGAGAATCCGATTTGGAAGATATTCTCCGTGAGTATTTTAATCTTCCGATTTCACCCGCATGAAGAGTATCATGACAATATGCCTGCCCGGAACTGTCAGAGCCGTTTAAAATTCCGGGAATGAGAAAAAATCGGAATTCAGCAGGAACAAAGGTTTCGGAAACATCTTTCGTGAGCATTTTCATTTGCCATTTTTTCCTAATATAACAGTATCAGGGGCGTACAGTTATCTTGGAATTATCAGTTAATATTCAGACGCTGTTCATTCCGGACTGAATTTTACATGGAAGTCCTGCAAATCAACCAGTCTCGGATGTACGAAAAATCTTGCGGGCCCAGGGAACTGCCCTGATCCGTGACTTATTTGTTGCCTAACATAATGCATATAATCATCTGATGTTAGGCAACGGGAGTGTTATAATGACTTATGTCAGAAGCATTCTGTACGAGGAATATCAGCGGCTCAGAGCACTTTCTGACAAATATCGTGCAGAAATCGGATACCTCCCGAGAGGAAGTGTTTCCATAAAAACAAGACGTCAGAGAAAATATCTGTATCTGGCGTACCGGCAAAAAAACAGGGTCAGATTCAGATACATCGGGTCTGCGGATTCGGAAAACGCAAAGGAGACTGTGAGAAAGGTCGGACTCAGGAAACAGTATGAGGAGAAGCTGAGGAAGGTGAGAAAAGACCTGACGGAGATTGAAAGGATCATGGATAAGGAAACCCGAAAATGAGCGAAATCAGAAAAACAATAATTACCCGCTTGCAAGTCAGAAACTATCGAAGCTTATACGATATCGACATCCGTCTCGGTCCTGTCACCGTTCTGGCGGGCCCGAACGGCGCGGGCAAGAGCAATATCACAGACGCGCTGCGCTTTGTACGGGATGCGCTGACCCGCGGCGTGAGAGAGGCGATTCTGACCCGGGGCAGTCAGCGCAGCATTTTTCACCGGCAACCGGACCGGGACGGCGACATCTCCGCAGAGATATGCCTCTCCGGTCCTGTCTGGTCCGGCAAATATGCCCTCACTCTGGAAACAGGCGGTAACGGCCCCTGATCAGACAGGAAAAACTCTCCGTAACTACAGCGGAGACCTCGGCAGGTGAGGAGCCGGTCACAACAAGCCTTGAATTCAAATATGGAAAGCGGATCGCAGAAAAGAACAAAAAAACATGGCCGTTTCACGGTGATATGAATTTTGATGTCTCCGATGGACTGCTGGCGATATCCGGTCTGAGATCCGTTGTTCCGGACTTCAATTGCATTTATCAGTTCCTCGGCAGCATGGGATTTTATAATATCTCACCGCGGAAACTGCGATCACCCCAGGCGGATGCGGAAGTCTCTCCTCTGGACGAAGGGGGCCGGAACCTCTGCGCTGTGCTGAGACATCTGAGGGAAAAGCATCCGGCGGAAAGCAGAAACCTGATCAGCGATTTGAAAGCCGTCGTTCCCGGCATAGCCGATTATTCGGTGAAATCCGCAGGTGAGTGGCTGGTCACCGATCTCCGTTACGAGCTTTCAAAACCGGGACTGCCTCCGCCATCTTTCAAACTGGCCCTGGAATCTGACGGGACGCTCCGCATGCTGGGGATTCTGGCCGCCCTCTGCCAAGTTCCGCATCTTCCCCTGCTGGCGATTGAGGAACCGGAGCTGAACATACACCCCGACGGATCAGGCATCCTGGGCGATGTTCTACTGGAGGCCGGTCTGCGCAGCCAGGTTCTTGTCACCACACACAGCCCTGATCTGATTGACACGTTTTCTCCTGATATCCTGAGAGTTGTTGAGAAGGAGGACGGCGTTACAAAAGTCGGCCCTCTCCTGAAAAGCCAGAGTGAGGCGGTTGCCGAGAATCTTTTCTCCCCGGGCGAACTCATGCGGATTGACGGGCTACAGAGGGAAACAGAGGTGTAGTTTTGCGGCACGATTTGGAAAATCGTGCTACTTTTGTAGAACGAATTTCCAATTCGTTCGGACACGATTTGAAAAATCATGTTACTTTTGCGGCACATCTGTAGAACGAATTTCCAATTCGTTCGGACATGACTTTTTGGGGAATTTTATTCTTCGACTTTGACTCGGGAATTCGGGGGCAACCCTTCCCCGCAATGTCTGATTCTAGCCGGGACCGGGCTATTTTCGGATGTCCCTACGGGACAAAGGAACAATCGAGAGACATTTTATGAAAATCAGGAAATTAATCCCTGAAATACGGAGCTTACAGGAATGACATTCACATTTTTTCCCGGAATCTGAAAAAAAGACCGTTGCAGGCATTTGAGAAAGGAATTTTGACATGACAGATTTATGGCCGGAAAATATCGGAAAAGTCAGAGAGAAATCCCCGGTTGCCGTGCTTCGGAAGCAGGCATCGCTGCTGGGGCGGAAAACAAAGAATCTGATTCAATCGACCCGGCAAAACCCGGATTTGGTAATCCGAGCCGAGCCTGAACGGGAGGTTCTGTGCGCTGACATCGAACAGGAACTTCACGACAATGATGTTGATTTGGAAGTGAGTCTGGAAATGGTGGGCGGCAGCGGCAAGAAAAGCAAGATTCTCAAGCTGACTGACTATCTTGACAGGCGGGGATATCTGAATTACCTTATTGATGCTGTTCGGGAAACTCGGCCGGAGATAATTTAAAGGACCGCCTCGGAATCAGAGGCCCGGAATAAATTCCGGGGCGAACTTTCAGGTTTTAACTTTCAGTGATGCAGAGTGGGCACAGCGAGGGCAGCGAGCGAAACCCACCAAACGCAACCGGCGATGTTCGGAACAGGATGTCCGCACTGCCGCCGGTTTGAAAATGTGAGATCAGGATACTGTCCGGCCGGGAACCGGAATTTGAGATCATCGGCGAGGAACTTCGGGTGCCTTTTCAAAAACTATAAGGATTTCACATAAGCTCCTCCTCTGCCTTTCAGGTCAGTTCTTTCCTGAAAGAAAACCGCGGGCATATAAATTGTTTTCTTAGTAGAAAGGATTGGTTACGGAAACTCTTTTTCTTATGTGAAACACCTGCATCAAACATCAAACATCAAGCATCAAGCATCAAGCATCAAGCATCAAGCATCAAACATCAAGCATCAAGCATCAAGCATCAAACATCAAACATCAAACATCAAACATCAAGCATCAAAGGAGGAAAACATGCAAGCAATTTCTGACAGCAAAAAACCGCCTGCGGGAAAAAAACTTCCCATCGGCATTCAGGCATTTGAGACGATGCGGGAGCGGGACTATCTGTATGTGGACAAAACCCGCCATATTCACCGGATGGTGACAGAGGGAATGTTCTATTTCCTCTCCCGTCCCCGGCGGTTCGGGAAATCCCTGCTCGTCTCCGCGCTCAAATGTCTGTTTCAGGGGAGAAAGGAGCTTTTTGAGGGATTGTGGATTGCCGGACAGCCCGATTGTGAATGGAAGACGCATCCGGTGATCGTAATTGACTTCAATGAGATACCGGCAGGCAACCCGGACGAACTGAGACGGAACCTGACTTTCCATCTCGGTCAGATGGCCGAAGATGTCGGCATTTCACTGAAGGCGGACATCCCTGAGCTTCAGTTCAAGGAACTGATTCTCAATGAGTACAAAAAGACCGGGATGCCTGTGGCTGTTTTCATTGATGAGTATGATAAGCCGATCATCGAGCATCTTGGGAAAGGACGGAAGGGCTTGGAAACCGCCAAGTCGAACCGGGATATCCTGAAAAGTTTTTTCGGCGTGCTGAAAGGGGCCAGCGTGGGACCGGCCCTCCGTTTCGTTTTTCTGACCGGCATTTCCAGGTTCAGCAAGGTCTCCGTCTTCTCCGAACTGAACAATCTGGACGATATCAGCATGAACAGGCGATATGCCGACATGCTCGGGTACACCCGGGAGGAGATTGAGACCTGTTTCACGGATCACATCGGGCGATTCGCCGAACATCTCGGATGGCCCCGTGATCGCATCATCGCAAAGCTGGAGAGGCAGTATGACGGGTATCGGTTCTCCGAACGGGATGTCCGGGTTTGCAATCCCTTCTCCGTGCTCAAATCGTTCAGCGAGTTCGGCTTCGGGAAGTACTGGTTTGAGACCGGCACACCCACGTTCCTGATCCGTCTTCTCGACGAGAAAAGGTATTATCTTCCCGGAATTGAGGAAATGAGTCTGGACAGTTTTGCCGTGAATTACGACATTGAGCATCTGAGACCGGAGCCTCTGCTGTTTCAGACCGGTTATGTCACGATCCGGGGAACCGAGGAGGAACTGTATCTTCTCGGGTATCCCAATCAGGAGGTCAGACACGCCTTTGCCAATCATCTCCTGATTTTTTTCACGGGCGACATGGACAGCGGGGAGCGGTCCGGAGTGGCACGCCTTGCCGGGTATCTGCGGCGGGAGGATTTTGAGGGGTTCTTTGAGACAATCTCGGCTATCTTCTCATCAGTGCCGTATGACATTCAGACCAAACGGGACGAGGCGTATTACCACACCCTGTTCTATCTGATGATATCCGCATCCGGCACGGACGGGCGGAGCAGCGTCCTGACCAGCCGGGGAAGGATTGATCTTGTCGTGACCTTTCCCGACAAGCTGTACATCATCGAATTCAAATGCAACCGGAATGCGAAGTCCGCCATCCGTCAGATTCGGAACAAAGGCTATGCCGAGAAATACCGGCAGGCCGGCAGGAAAATTATTCTGATGGGGATTAATTTCAGCACGGAGAAGCGGAATGTGGCAGAATGGAAGGTTGTGCCGGACAGGGATGAAGATGAAGGTCTCTGAGAACAAACATCAGGCATCAGGCATGGAAATGTTTGTGAAATGAAATCACCGGGCTGTTTTCAGATATCCGACATTACAGGATCAATGTCACGGAACCCGGGGATGAGGACAGGGAAATCGAACTGACAGAATTTTTCGGTGACAGGACAACCGATGTCCTGACGGATTACGGATATTATTTTTGTCATGCCGATAAGGTAAAAACAGGCAATTCCGGGACTGAAAGCGACCGCCCCGGAGCCCCGGAATCAAAATCCGGGGCTGAGAGCTTCAAGCAGGCTAAAGCCAGTTGTCGTCACAGTGCGCTTCAGCGTACTTTCGCTTTCAGCGTTCGACTGAGCTCACGCCGAAGTCCGGGGAATTTATTCCCTGGCTTTGACTCGGGAATTCGGGGACAACCCATTCCCGGCAATAAATTGTCGGGCTATTTTCAGTCGTCCCTACGGGACTCGGGAATTTGGGTTTAACTCATCCCCGGCAATAAATTGCCGGGCTATTTTCGGATGTCCCTACGGGACAAAGCCCCGGAATCGAAGCCCCGGAATAAATTCCGGGGCTGAAAGCGAAAGCAAACTAAAGCCAGCTATCGTGACAGTGTAATTCAGCATACTTTCACTTTCAGCGTTTGACTGAGCTCACGCCGAAGTCCGAGGAATTTATTCCTCGGCTTTGACTCGGGAATTCGGGGCAACCCCTCCCCGGCAATGTATGATTTTAGCCTGAGCCGGGCTATTTCCGGATGTCCCTGCGGGACAAAGCCCCGGAATAAAAACTTCCCCGGTCCGTTACTCATCTGTTGCCTAACACAACACACACAGCCATCCGATGTTAGGCAACGCGGCGGTGTCATAATGAGTTATCTCAGAAGCATTATTATCGAGGAATATCAGCGGCTCAGAGCACTTTCTGACAAATATCGTGCAGAAATCGAATACCTCCCGAAGGGGAGTGTCTCTGTAAAAACAAGACGCCAGAGAAAATATCTGTATCTGGCATATCGGCAAAAAAACAGGGTCAGATTCAGATACATCGGATCCGTGGACTCGGAAAACGCACGGGAGGTCATGAGAAAAGTCGGACTCAGGAAACAGTATGAGGAGAAGCTGAGGAAGGTGAGAAAAGACCTCGCGGAGATTGAAAGGATCATTCATGGAAGAAAAATATGAGCTTCTTCACACAGTTCTCAGAGCATTGCAGGTGTTCTTGACAGTGCGCTTTAGCGCACTTTCGCTGTCAGCCGGGGAATTTATTCCTCGGCTTTGATGAAACGGATATTCCCGAATCGGACATGACAGCGGGGATTAAACGGACATATCCGTTTAATCCTTACTATCCGTTGTCATATTCTGGGGCCTCCCAAAATCCGTTATAATCAGTATTCCGCCCGGAATGACAGGGTTGGTCGGGTACTAGGAATTGGGGAATCAGGAATTAATGAAAAATCAGTTTCATCAAATCTTCTCCCGTTCCAAACCAGAGCATATCCGCTGCCCGGATATCCGTCAGCCCGGTGGTGAGATTGGGGCCTCTTAATTCGGGAAAGGCCCGGTCAAGGGAATTATCGGTTAGATGATATTCGATAAGGCGAAATATGTTCAGGGTTTCCCGGACTGCTTTTCTCTCCAGTTCTTTTACCGTATGCTCCAGTTTTTCTCCGGTGACAGGATGCCTGTAAGAAAAAGGGCGGAGAAATATTGAATCCGGCTCAGGCTTGCGAAGCGGATAAAAAGAGGAGCGATAGACTTTCAGGTCTGTCCCCGGAATACTGTCCAATAGCTTCAGAATAATTTTGATTGCGTTGTTATCAAACAGTTTCTGGATGCCTGCATGAAGCCTGAGCATCTCCCTGATATCTGAAACGCTGATGGTTTGATTCTCGGAAAAGAGGACTGAGAGGACTTTCAGAAACCGCGTCTCCTCCATTTCCTTGCGCTTCATAAGTTCGGAAAATAATCCGCGGTTTGGCAGTCGGCATTCTCCGGTGTAATAAATGTCTATGTATGCTTCGAGGGTATGGTGAAAGACGCTGGCCTCGTTCCTGCTTTTTTTGGGGCCGTGCATATTTGTGCCGCTAAAATAATAGACCATCGGATGGAATGAACTGTCCGCATGGATATGAGCGAGGAATCCGAGCAGAATTGCCAGGACATCTTCAGGAAGCGGTGAGCTGTATCTCTTTATCACGTTTGCAAGGGGCGCGTAACTGTTTAGCGGGTGATCATGCAGATTCTTTCCCAATTGATACATGATCTTCCTGTTTCTGCCGCATACCTGGTAAAAAGGGGTATCTGCAATAACGGCACCCGCCAGATAAAGATTTTTGTATTGGCGGATGATTTTTTTTAAGACTGAATCGGGTTCAATGCTCTGGTACGCTTTTTCCGCCAGAGTCCAGTGTGTTATTTCCTTGGGCATCAGTAACGCTCCTTGTCTCTCAGTTCAATAACAGTCTGACTCATTGGCTTTCCTTTTATCTGAATAGATGCACGAAAGCTTGCAAGGCTTGGCAGGGACAAATTTTTATCTTCAGAGATCAGCCTGGCAACCTTTTTTCCATGTCGTTTTATAATTATTTCATTATCCTGCACAACCTTATCCAGCAATGAGATCAAATTGTCATGAGTTTCTTCCACATTAATTTCCAGCATAAGGCCTCCTTTTAATAGTGCGTTCTGCCAAAGTTTAAAGACGTCACGGACGGGATTGCAAATCCCATCCGGCTCTTCCGTCGCCCGGTTCGCCGAACGTCACGGACGGGATTGCAAATCCCGTCCGGCTTTTCCGTCGTCCGGTTCGCCGAACGTCACGGACGGGATTGCAAATCCCGTCCGGCTTTTCCGTCGTCCGGTTCGCCGAACGTCACGGACGGGATTGCAAATCCCGTCCGGCTTTTCCGTCGTCCGGTTCGCCGAACGTCACGGACGGGATTGCAAATCCCGTCCGGCTTGAGTGGTTTGAAAGACGTCACGGACGGGATTGCAAATCCCGTCCGGCTTGATATCCGAGCCGCCGGATTTGGCAATCCGGCGGGAGCGGAAGTGCAGCCCCCAGATCTGCTCCTGCTCTGCTCGGATTGGTAAATCCGGGCCGCCGGATTTGGCAATCCGGCGGGAGCGGAAGGGGTTTCCCTTGCTCGGCTCGAATTGGTAAATCCGAGCCGCCGGATTTGGCAATCCGGCGGGAGCGGAAGGGGTTTCCCCGCTCGGCTCGGATTGCCAAATCGGAGCCGCCGGATTTGGCAATCCGGCGGGAGCGGAAGGGTTCATCTCCCGCTCGGCTTGGATTGCCAAATCGGAGCCGCCGGATTTGGCAATCCGGCGGGAGCGGAAGGGGTTTCCCTTGCTCGGCTCGGATTGGTAAATCCGGGCCGCCGGATTTGGCAATCCGGCGGGAGCGGAAGAGCATCCGCCGGATTTAGCAATTCGGCAGGAGCGGGAGCGGAAGGGGGGGAACGGGTTTCTATTGAACGACCCAGACCGTACAGTCCCGCGCGTGGTTCACAATCTTGCTGGAGATACTGCCGAAAAGGAACTCTTCGCTGCGCGAAAGCCCTTGTCTTCCCACGACAATGGTATTGTGGATTTTATCTACTTCCTTCAGAATACACTTTGCCATGGATGGACAATGGCGGAGGGTGGAACGGGTTGACACGGCGCTTTCGTCAAAACCGGCCTGAATCAGAATCCGGCGATAGTCTTCAAGCAGAATGTCAATCTGCTTCTTATGTTCCTCGATCCATTTCTCCTTTTCCGAGACATTTTGGAAATAATCTTCTTCCGGGTCAGGAATGATGTGCAGAATAAGGACCTTGAAGTCCGGCAGTCCCCCGAGAAGTTGGCCCACGTAAGAGACCGCCCGCCGGGCATTCTCCGACTCATCCACAGCAATCAGAATATCTTTTTTAATACGCTTTTCTTCACTGTTCATGGTTAAATTGCCAGTTGTCAGTTGTTAGTTGTCAGTTGACGGTTGTCAGTTGACGGTTGTCAGTTGACGGTTGTCAGTTGTCAGTTGCCAATCTCTTCAAAGATCACGCCTGGCCTCCTGCAAATCCTCCAACAGTTGGCCGGTGTTTTCGTAAAACCAGCGGCTTCCTTCTGAAAAATGCAGAAGGACACGGTTGAGGGATTCGGGGATATAGGGATAAATCTTTTTCAGGTTGGCGACTCGGTTATGATAAACAATATTCATATCTTCCGCTCTCAATGATGACAGGGCCGGATGATTCTGACTTTTCAGATACGGCAACAGCGTATCTCCCTTGCCTGTCAGAAATATCATAATATTCCCCAGGCCGAAAAGGTCGTACCCGTATATATTCTCCCTGTGACGGTAATTAATGTCAAAATCGATCCAGCGGCAGATATTATTGCTCTCTCGGTCTATCAGAATGTGGTCCCGGATTATATCTCCGTGTTTTTCGCCGTTTTCGTGGAGAAAGCGGATCCCTTTGACACATTCTGTGAAATTATCCAAAATACCGGGAAACTGATCGTGAAAATAGGTCTGATGGTCCGTTTTCATACTCTCCACATACTCGGGGAGAGTCTTTCCGTAAATAAAATCAAGGATACGGACAACATTCCCTTTTTCATCCTCAATTGAAGATCCGTTCATAAAATTCTTATGGCCGGCGACCAGCCTGAGGATACGAGCCTCCTTTCTCGGACTTCGGAAACACTCGAACGGTATCCCGGCGATATCTGTTGCAAACCTCTCGTGAAAAACAAGTTTGATAATGACTGTGTTTCCGGTTGTCAGATCAATGGCCCGTTTGACCCAGTGCTTGATCTCGTCATAAAAATCAAACTTCACCTTGGCACTATGCCGAATGAGATAGGGGGACCCCCCCAACATCACCACGTCATTATATTCAACGCGAAAAAAATCCGTGGTATCGGTATGGATTCTAAGCCTCTGCCGGACCCGGTGATCCGGTATCCACCGGGACGCCATTTCACGAATATCCTCATGAGACATATCCGAACATGTATTCATTATGAAATCCATTTCAACTTTCAGTATCGAGGTTATTTCGGCTTCACAACCAGAACGGATGCTCCTTCAATCGCTCTGACCAGTTTGACGCTCACATCACCCAGCACAAACTCTTCGGCTTTGGACTTTTGCTTCCGGGCGATCATCACCATGTCGAATTTCCCCTTATTGAAGAAACTGATGATTCCCTGGGCAGTCGTCGGATGAGGCTCTGTCACCAGTTCAATCCCGATCTGATCCAGACTGAAGCCGTTTTTAACCAGTTTGTCTTTGGCATCCTGCAGGACGGCCTGCAATCTTGACGGCTCCTCCTTGGAAAACTGCTCGCCCATAAATTCCTCACTGGCCATCGGCTGCTTGAACACATGAACCAAGGTGATACGCACCTCATCCCGGCGGAGCGGCATCTGAATAAGATAATCCAGAATTGTCCGGGAATTCACTGAATCTTTTAACGCTACAAGAATGGAATTATTCAAGTTCTTCCTCCTTTAATTATTTGAAAGCATAATACAGACACCCGTGCAAATCCTCAATAATCTCATCCACGGATTCATAATACATTTCGGATCCTCTTGAAAAGTGCATGAGAACATCATTGAGCATTTGGGGGAGATACGGATAGAATTTCCGCAGATTGATGAATCTCCATTTATCCAGAATAGAGAAATCTTCCAGCACAAGGCTGTCGATCAGGTTCCCGTAAACAGCGACGTCATCTTTTATGGTATGAAGATTATGAAACCCCTTGCCGATGGCGCAAATCAGAATGTTTCCCAAACCGAATACATCCAGCCCGAAGGGATTCTCAGGCGCTTCATAGTCATAATCAAAATCTATCCAGACATAGTTTCCGGTGGCTCTCTCTATTATGATATGATCGTTTCTTATATCCCCGTGCCTGAACCCGTTCATATGAAGAAAGCGGATCGCCTCAAACGCCTTTGTCAGCTTCTTCAGAATACCCGGCAGCATTGTTCGGAAGTAGGTTTTGTGATCCATCTGCAATGAATCCATATACACAAAGAAATTTGATCCGCGTACAATGTCGAGTACACGGATATTGTTGTTTTTTACATCCAAGAAGGATTCTCCCTGCATAAAATAGGGATGATCCTTCACAAGCTCCAATATCTTGCCTTCTTTGTCAGGATCTCTGAAGCATCTTATCTTCACGCCGCCCAGAGTCGTTTCAAAGGTTTCGAAATATGTGAGCTTTATGAGCTTCTTCTCTCCCGTATCCGGATCCACGGCCCGTTTCACCCAGAACTTGGGATCGGAAATACCGAATCGGCGTTCACGCTCGTGACCTGTCACCGCATATCGTTTCTCTCCGATCTGAATCTCGTCTCCGCAGTCTATGGCGAAAAAATCCGTGGTATCCGTAAATAGCTTGCCTGCCATAATCTAAAGCCCTTCCAGCATCCGCATGGGAAGACTTCCCAGCGCGATTTTTACCTGCTCAAGAAAGTTGATCAGTCCGTTGTTCTCTATGACGCATCCCATGTGCTCCGCCAGCAGACAGAAAGAATCAAGATCGTCTTCATGAAGCGCCCATGGTTCGTTGTTATAAACTCTTATGATGCCGATGATTCTCCTCCGGCATTTTATGGGCACAGACAGCATGGAGACGATTCCCTCCTTGGCGGCAGCCTCCGGATATTTCACATGAGGGCTGTTCTGCATATCCTCAATAAAAACAGGCTCGCCCTTGACAAAGGTATCGTACTTGTCATCCACCTGCAAAGGCCCTTTGCTCAGATATTCTTCGCTGACCCCGAAACTGCTCACACGAAAGAACTCCTTTTCCCGCTCATCAAAGAGCATGATACTGCATCCTTTGACCTTGAATGACCGGGATATCCCCTCAACCGAATGTTTGAGCAGGGCATTCAGGTCTTCATACATTATAATCGCGCGGCTGATCGACTTGAATTCCCTAAGATGAATTTTTCTGACTGCTTCGTTTTGCTTCATTGCCTATTCTCCTGGTTGTTGTTTTAAGTTGTTTTGCCAGAATACAAGGTTGGCCATTCCCACAGACCACAGACTTTGGGAACAGCTTTTGTTTTACTTAAAAACCTTTCTGTCTGATTCCTCCATACAAATAAGTTGCCATAGCGGGATTTCCGAAATCAGGAACATTCCTCGAGTTCGGGTAATGAGTGTCCCAGTCGCGGTCCGAGAATAATCCATCCTTCCAGCACTTCCAGCAACTGTTTTCGGCATTCTTCAGGACTGTCCGTATTGGAATACACACCCTGAAAACCGGGAATCTCGCCATAGTAAGTGTTGTCTTCAAGAATCTCGTTTTTCACTCGCTAATCTCGAAACCGATGCAAAACTGTTTATTGGATAATTGAAATTCTTCTTTGCCATTATGATAGAAATTCTTCTTTCAGGTATATTACTGCCTTATATATCTGTTCCGATCTCTTCTCTCCAATATAATCCGCTTTTCGTAATTCAGTTGCAGGGTCTGAGATAGACAAGATATCTTCAAGTGTCTTCAAGCCTATTTGTTTTTTTATATTTTTTTTCTGCAATTTGGTAATGGGCAATTCGTCAATTGGAATGCTCATACATGCTTCAAAAACGGATTGAGTCACTAACTGATTTCCGCATTGGTGACAAAATTTCTGTTCCTCAGTTAATCTTTCAGCCCTGCAATTATCGCATGGTGGCAAATTGAGGTGAAGATTTTTTATCACCTTCTTCCCCAGTAATGTTTCAAAAGATCTCCGTACCGGATATCTGGTTGATTTCTGTTTTATGAATTTTACTATTTCCTTTGCATTAAAACTGGCTCCTTTGCTAAATGCTCTTTCAGATATGAGAAACAGCAGATGAGGGATATATCTTTCATATTCTTTTCCATGACGAATATTCGATAAGTTATATAAAAGTCCTGCCTCGATAAGAAACTTCAGCATCCTGTTCAGTTTCACATTTTTATTTTTTTTTAAATCAATAGTTATTTCCTTTGTATTTTTTTCCTTTGTTTTTTTTTTATTTTTTTATTTTTTTTTACTATAGTATCAATTATTTGATCATACAAATCAAATCCTATTTTAATCATATCTCTATATTGGGGTAACTTCCGGGAAAGGGAAAGATACTCATCTGTTATAAATTGTTTCTGTTCATTAATTACCTTATTAAATCTTTGCTGAGGAGTATCCCCTTCAGATTCAATAAAACTTCTTATCATGGCGATAAAACGTCTGGGGACACCAAATGACGCATATTTTAGCAACTCGGTAATATCTTCGGGAACAGGCAATTCTCCATCTTCTGACAATCTTTTACTGATAAGGCCGGACATAAACTGGCTATATTCTTCATCTTTTATATTTAACCAACATTGAACCGATTCTGTATCCTGTGAAACATGAAATCTCGAGCCATATTCGGTTATACCCGGATAAACGGATGCTTTAGGCGCGATATTAACCGCTTTTAAGCTTCTGAAAATATCAAAAAATTTAACCATATAATCTGGAGTAAAATTTAAAGCCGCGTCATCAAGCAAAAGGATAGTTCTGTTTCGCCCGAATTTAATTTCAAGGTATTCAATTGTGGCTATAATCCTATGAATAGTCACTTTTGAAATGAGTTCATCATGTTGGTCATAAAACTCTGATTTTTCTAATTGGAAAACAAGTATTTCCAAGTTCTTTCTTTCCAACAGACTTTCACCATCAAATAAATTTTCAGCAGATTCCTCAATATCTGAAAGAAATTCATAACAACTCAGCAGAATTTTAGAAAGTACCCAAGTATGAAAAATTCTTATTGCATTGGGTGCTTTATGCAGAAATGGCTCTAAATAGTAATATCTGTTAAAAGAAACATAGATTGCCAAAGGCAATTTTTTGTCGCGCAAACATTTATAATAAGCAAACTTCATTTGATGAGTTTTACCTGTACCTCGCGGTCCGACAATTAATTTTGCCCCTCTTTGAATTATTTTTTTATATATTCTGTTAAAAAATTCACTTTCAACAGTCCACCTCTCCAAATCTTCATATTCGATATCATCAGCCCGTTCTTCATATTCCTTTTCATCAATAGACATATTGGCCACCTGAATTCAAAGTTTATAAAACTATACTTGACGATTCCTTTTCAGAAATTACGTTCATTTTATAAAAGCGCACTATAAACGACAAAAAGCAATCAGTCAAGCTCATATTTCAGAAATTCGATCCCAAAGGAGTGCTAAAATGAAATTTTAGCACAAGCCGGGGAGTGCCGAAATAAAATTTCGGCACTGCCTCAGATCCGCGGCCCTCCGAGTACCACACCCTGTCATTCCGGGCAAAATGGCAGGGGCTATCGGAGCACGCCTTGGTTGGAACAGTAAGCCCTGGTCGGATCACAGCCTGCCCTGCCATTTTGACCCGGAATCCACTGATTAACGCGGAGTGCCACCCCTGCCATTTTGACCCGGAGTACCCACCCGCTGTCATTCCGGGCAAAATGGCAGGGGCCTTCGGAGCGCGCTCTGATTGGAGCACAACCGGCCCCTGCCATTTTGACCCGGAATCCACTGATAAAAATTTAATCAGAACATCCTTCACTACAGAATTTGTCAAACCAGACCATTCAGACCGACTTAACGCGGAGTGCCACCCGTTGTCATTCCGGGCAAAATGGCAGGGCCTTCGGAGCGCGCTCTGATTGGAGCACAACCGGCCCCACTCAGACCGACTTAACGCGAAGTACCACCCCTGTCATTCCGGGCAAAATGGCAGGGGCCATCGGAGCACGCCTTGGTTGGAACGGTAAGCCTTGGTCGGAGCACAACCGGCCCCTGCCATTTTGACCCGGAATCCACTGACAAAAATTTAATCAGAACATCCTTCACCACCGAATTTGTCAAACCAGACCACTCCGACCAACTAAACCGGCCTCACCCGCCCCCTCCCCTTCCTCTCAAAATGCCCCCCGCCCCCC
>JAUCGI010000098.1:9846-18497 GCA_030378035.1 Desulfobacterales bacterium HSG2 | reverse complement strand
GGTTATCCTTATTATATATGTGCCTGGCAAATTCCTCATCGTATCAAAAAATAACAATATGCACTCATGTTCGGATTGTCAAGTTCACTGTGAAAAAAATACTGAAAAACTTTTGGCCAGGTACTTATCAACATATTTTACAGCGAGGAGGATGAGGGATATATTGCAGACATCCCTGATCTGAAATACTGCTCCGCCTTCGGAGAGACACCGGAGGACGCTTTGAAAGAGGTGCTGAGGGCAAAGGCAGCCTGGATTGAAGCCACAATCTCAGAAAACAAGCCGGTTCCGAAACCCTGTCTCTGTCCGGTAATCTGTCAGGCTGCTTAATCCGATGAGAGACCCCCTTTAACGAGTTAAATATAACGGAGATTAAATCATACAATGACCTGCAAATTCAAAAAAATCGGTATCAGAGGATACCGGCGATTATTCTCGGTAAACATGGAAATGCGCCCTTTAAGCGTTATGATCGGCGCAAACGGAGTGGGCAAAACATCCCTGCTGGAAGTTTTCTCTCTCCTGGCAGCCTCCGCTGACGGAAAGCTGAGAGAGACCCTTTCCAGATCAGGCGGTTTGCAGGATATCCTGACCTGCGGCAGAGCAGAGCATGTCACCTTTCAGTTGTCTGCGGAAGCCTCTGACAATGAACAACTGGACTATGACCTCACGCTGAGGCTGAGAGGGATATCTTATGAAATTGCCTCGGAAAGCCTGATTCAGAGAGACAGGGAGAGCCAGCCCGTCAGACACATCTCTTCCGAAGGTCCGGATATCGTTTTCCGGAACACCGAATCAGGAAAGCCGGAGCAGATCACCTGGGAACATTCCCCTTTTGAGACCTCTCTGTCCCAATCGCCCAGAACATACGGAACAGCGGAGACATTCCGAAAAAGACTGGCCTCCTGCACCCATTACAGCGCATACTCGCTGGATATCGGTTACAACGCTCCGATCCGTCTGCCTCAGAAAATGCAGCCTGCCACACATCCCGGTGCCAACGGAGAGGACCTGATCTCATGCCTCTACTATCTGCGTGAGACAGAGAGGGACCGCTTTGAAGCCGTGGAAGACACGCTTGCCGTGGCCTTTCCCGGTTTCAGACGGCTGAATTTTCCGCCCGTGGCCGCGGGAACCCTGGCCATGACCTACGAGGACAGCAACTTTTCCAAACCTCTGTATATGAACCAGTTGTCCGAGGGAACACTGCGCTTTCTGTGGCTGATCACCCTCCTGGAAAGCCCCGACCTGACAGGAGTGACACTCATCGACGAACCGGAAGTGAGCCTGCATCCGCAACTGCTGAGTATTCTGCCGGAAATCATGCGAGAGGCATCAGAACGCACACAACTGATCGTCACGACACATTCCGGGCGGTTCATCCGTTTCCTGAAACCGCCCGAGGTGCTTGTACTCGATGCTGAGGAGGGACTGGCGAAATCCGCATGGGCGGACACGCTTGATCTGGATCAGTGGCTCAGGGAATACGAACTTGACGAACTCTGGGTGATGGGACGGCTGGGAGGGAAATCATGAACATCTCAATTCTGGTTGAAGGGAAAACGGAACTGGCTTTTAAAGAGCATCTGCACCGCTTTTTAAAAATCCGGCTGTCCGGCAGAATGCCCATACTGCGTTTTATCAGTTATGACGGACGCATCCCCAAAGGAGACAAACTGAGACGCGTCGTGGTCAATCTTCTGAGAGACAAATATGACGCTGTGATTGCCCTGACCGATGTTTACACAGGCACAGATGATTTTGCAAACCCTGCTGATGCAAAAGCCAAAATGCGGCAGTGGGTGGGACAGATACCCGAGTTTCATCCTCATGTGGCAAACCGTGATTTTGAGGCATGGCTGCTACCTTACTGGTCGGAAATTCAGAAACTGGCCGGTCATAACAGATCCGCTCCCGGCGTCCATCCGGAAAAGGTGAATGATACCAAGCCCCCGTCATACCATATTAAGGCGATTTTTGAAGCGGGAAAGAGCAGACGCAGTTACAACAAGCCGCGGGATGCGCACAGAATTCTGAAAGGCAAGGACTTGTCAGTTTCCGCACAGGCATGCCCTGAATTGAAAAAATTCTTAAATACGATTTTGAAATGCTCCGGGGGTGAGTTAATAGCTTAAATACGCTCCTGCTTAGTAAAGACGGGGGATTTGGCAATCCCCCGAGAGTTTGCCCGGGCCGCCCGGTCGGTCGTCTCACGCCCGGGGATTTAGCAATCCCTCGCGAGCTTTCACTTGTTACGATGCTCGGGACCGGGAATATGACAGTGGCTCGGAACCGGGAATATGACAACGGATCGGAGGATGAAACGGATTTTCTGAACCAGGAATATGATAACGGATCGGAGGATGAAACGGATTTTGTCTGATGCCAAGCTTGTCTGGGGCCGCTCGGTTCTTGTCTGATGCCGAGCTTGTTTGGGGGCCGCTCGGTTCGGATTGCTAAATCCGAACCCTAAAGGCGGAATTATGAACTTTTATCGTAAAAAATCACATTTGGGGATTTGGTTGTCCAAACCCTGATACGTTTGGTTAATAGAGATGGGAATAAAAAATTTCAAAAACAAAGGCACTGAAGATATCAACTACGGCAGGATTTCCAAAGAGGCTCTGAGGGTCCTTCCCAAAAATCTTCACAGGAAAGCTCAGATCAAACTTGCCCGTCTGACTGCTCTGAGTTCGTTTTCGGATTTACAAGAGATTCGTGGAAATCGTTTTGAAGCTCTGAAAGGAAATCGGAAAGGGCAATACAGCATCCGAATTAATGACCAATACAGAATATGCTTCGGGTGGGAAAAAGACGATGCGGCTGATGTGGAGATTGTTGATTATCACTAACATAAAGGAGAAATGATAATGAGCGGAATGCATTTTACACCGGTTCACCCGGGTGAGGTTCTGAGGGATGAGTTGGAAGAAATAGAAGTTTCCCGGTCGGCACTTGCCAAACACATCGGCGTGTTGCCTGAAATCGTTGATGAAATCTGCCGATGCGCACGGGGAATAGACACAGAAATGGCCATCAGGCTTTCAAGAGCACTGGGCGGAAGCCCCCAGTTCTGGTTAAACCTTCAGAGCAATTGGGAGCTGAGTCAACTGACCGATGACAATTTTGACAATATTACTCGGATAGCAGCATGAAAGTCAGTTGACGGTCGGCTGTCACAGACATGGAACGCCATGTTCGGGGGCCGAATCCCTGAATGCCGGTGGATTTGGCAATCCCCCGGGAGCGAGTTTGGGGCTGCTCGATTCGGATTGGCAAATCCGAAGCATGAATGCCGGGGATTTGGCAATCCCCCGGGAGCGAGTTTTGGTCTGCTCGGTTCAGATTGGCAAATCCGAACCCTGAATGCCGGGGGATTTGGCAATCCCCCGGGAGCGAGTTTGGGGCTGCTCGGTTCGGATTGCCAAATCCGAACCCTGAAAGCCGGGGGATTTGGCAATCCCCCGGGAGCGAGTTTGGGGCTGCTCGGTTCGGATTGCCAAATCCGAACCCTGAAAGCCGGGGGATTTGGCAATCCCCCGGGAGCGAGTTTGGGGCTGCTCAGCATGAATGCGGGGGGATTTGGCAATCCCCCGGGAGCCAGTTTGGGGGAGCCAGTTTGATGTCAAAGCATGAATGCCGGGGGATTTGGCAATCCCCCGGGAGCGAGTTTGGGGAAGCCAGTTTGAGGTCGAAGCATGAAAGCCGGGGGATTTGGCAATCCCCCGGAAGCCAGTTTGGGACCGCCCGGCTCGGACTTGGCAATCCGAGCCGATCAGGGGAATGGATTCCCAATCCTAACCACACATCTCAAACAACGCCGCGGCCCCCATCCCGCCACCGATACACATGGATTCCACCCCGTATTTCACGCCCCGCTCTTTCATATTGGCAAGAAGCGTGGCGCACAGTTTGGCACCGGTACACCCCAGAGGATGGCCCAAGGCAATGGCACCTCCGTGAATATTGACCTTATCCTTATCCATCCCAAGTTCTCTCTGACAGTACAACGCCTGGGAAGCAAAAGCCTCGTTGATCTCAAACAGATCGATATCCTTTATGTCCATCCCGGCAAGTTTCATAAGTTTCGGAATCGCATATCGCGGACCGACGCCCATTTCATCCGCCTTGCATCCCACCGTTGTGTAACACCTGAACTTTGCAACCGGTTTTATTCCGAGTTCCCTCACTTTTTCTTCAGACATGATAACAGAAACCGCGGCCCCGTCTGTCGTCTGGGAAGAGTTTCCCGCAGTGACAGACCCGCCTGCCGCGAAAACCGGCTTCAGTTTTGCCAGAATTTCCATGGTGGTGTCTGCGCGGATGCCGTCATCAGAATCGACGATAAAGGTCTCTTTTTTGTATGTGCCGTCTTTCTGCTGAACATGCCTTGTCGCCGGGGTGGGCACAATTTCGGTGAACAACTGCTTATCCCTTGCCTTGCCGGCCTTCTTATGTGAATGACAGGCAAACTCATCCTGGGCTTCCCTGGATATGCCGTAGCGATTTGCAACATTCTCCGCGGTAATTCCCATGGATATGTAAAGGTCTGGATGCTCCTTTGTGTATTCGGGATGGGGCCTGACAATATTCCCGGCCATCGGCACGAAAGTCATGGATTCGACCCCGCCGGCAATGGTGACATCGGACCATCCCGCCATGACCCGCAGCGCGGACAGCGCGATGGCCTCCAATCCGGACGAACAGAACCGGTTCACGGTGGCCCCGGAAACCTCAGCCGGAAAACCGGCCAGTTGCGTGACAATCCGCCCAATATTCAGCCCCTGCTCGGCCTCGGGAAAAGCGCACCCGATCATCACATCATCCACATCCCCCATTTCAAGATTTTCAGTCTTATCCATAGCGGCCTTCAGAATAAACGACAAAAGATCTTCCGGCCGCGTATCTTTCATCGCCCCCCTGGCTCTCCTGCATCCGGGAGTCCTAACAGATGTTACAATGTATGCGTCTCTCATTTTCATATCTCCTTATCGGTTGACGGTTTGCGGTTGACAGTTGACAGTTGACGGTTGACGGTTTGCGGTTGACGGTTGACGGTTGACAGTTGACGGTTGACGGTTGACGGTTTTCAGTTGGGACAACTGTCAACTGTCAACTGTCAACCGTCAACCGCAAACCGTCAACCGCAAACCGTCAACCGTCAACCGTCAACCGTCAACCGATAACTAATTCCGCAAGGGCTTCCCTTTTTTCAGCATGTGCTCAACCCTGTCATGCGTCTTTTCCTGTTTCCAGAAATCGACAAATGCCTCTCTTTCGAGTTTCAGGATGACGTCTTCATTAATTTCGCTGCCATCCCGGGCATCTCCTCCGCCAATGACATAAGCGATGCGTTTTGCCAGAAAAACATCGTATTCGCTGACAAATTTTCCCTGAAGCATGTTAAAAAGCTCCGCGTTGATCATGCCCTGCGCGCTTTCGCCAAGGACTTTCACCTTTCGTCTGACAGGCGGCGCGTATCCCTCATCCACCATCTTGAGGACATCTTTCTTGGCCTCGCCGATCAGGTGATCCCGGTTAAAGACGATTCTGTCATTCGGGCCCAGGAATCCCAATGCTCTGGCATCAGCCGCAGACGTGGAGACTTTGGCCATCGCGATATTCATAAAAACAGGGATGAAGAATTTTCCAAGATCATAACCGGTCACAGACTCAGGCACAGAATTTACAAACTTTTTCCACAGGTTCAGACATCCGCTCCCCGCGGGAAGCAGTCCCACGCCGATTTCCACAAGACCCATGTAAAGCTCCGCATGGGCGACGATTTTGTCGGCCGCTCCGAGGCAGACTTCACACCCTCCGCCCAGAGTCAGTCCGTAAGGCGCGGCGACCACCGGAAAACTTGAATATCTTGCCTTCTGAACCACCTCCTGAGCCATCTTCAGAAACGCATCGATTTCCGAAAACCTTCCCAGTTGCGCAAGGCTTCCCATATAAAAAAGGTCTCCCCCCGCGGAAAAAGCCCCCGGCATTCCACCGGCCTGGTTCCCGATCACAAGCCCCGCGGCGTTGGCATCCACATAATCAATTCCATCTGCCATGAACTCGACAATCTCCTTGTTGATGGCATTCATCTTGGCATGGAACTCACAGCAGAACACATCATCGCCAAGGTCGATAAGTGAGGCGGAACCGCAGGTCTTTGCAACTTTATCCACGCGCCGGAGTATGTTCAGGGAAATGATGTTGTCACTGACGACAATCTCCTTGTAATCGCCGGATTCAAAATCATAAAAGAAAACCTTTCCGTTTTCGGTCTTATAAAAAGAGGTATGGCCGGCTTCGATCATCTTCCTGACATTCTCCGGAACATCGAATCCGTCCTGCTCCATCTTTTCAACCGATGCTTTCACGCCGATAGCGTCCCATGTTTCAAAGGGGCCCATCTCAAAATTGTATCCCCATTTCATGGCGTTATCGATCTCAACCACCGCGTCGGAAATCTCGGGAATCCGATTGGCTGCATAGATCAGGCTGTTGGCCATCACTTTCCATGCAAATCCGGCCCCTTTGTCATCCCCGTAAACAACGGCCTTCATTTTGGCGGGCAGCCCCTTTTCCTTTTTTGCCTTGGCAAGACAGGGGAAAGCGGGCTTTTCATATTCTGAATACTCAAAAGTTTCAGGATGGATGACCTTGCGGATGACCTTGTCTTTCGGTTTTTCGGTTTTATAAAAACCGGCCCCGGCTTTTTTCCCGAGGAGCTTCTTTTCAATCATCCTGCTGACGAACTCCGGAATGACAAAAGCCTCCCTCTGTTCATCATCAGGAACCATGTTGTATGTGTTTTGGGATACATGGGCCATGATATCGAGTCCCACAAGATCACAGGTTTTGAACATGGCTGTTTTCGGCCTTCCCATGACCGGACCGAAAAGGGCATCGACCTCGGGAATGGTCAGTCCGTCTTCAATCATCAGTTGCATCGCCTTGACGATTCCCTGGATCCCGATCCGGTTCCCCACAAAATTCGGGGTGTCTTTTGCCCGGACAATCCCTTTGCCGAGTTTCCGTTCACCGAAATCAGCCATGAATTCGAGGATCTCAGGCAGAGTCTCTTCGCCCGGAATAATTTCAAACAGCCTCATGTATCTGGCGGGATTGAAGAAATGGGTTCCCAGAAAATGCTGTCTGAATTCCGTGCCCAGTCCATCGGACATCTTTTTCAGGGGAATGCCCGATGTGTTTGTGGATACAATGGCAGTCTCTTTTCTGATTTTTTCAAGCTTTTTCAGAAGCTCCTGCTTGATTTTCAGGTTTTCCACCACCACTTCCACGATCCAGTCGCATTCGGCAAGTTTGTCAAAATCATCTTCCAGATTGCCGACAGTGATGAGGTCCAGGTCTTTTTTATCCATGAGCAACGGCGGTTTCGACTTTGTCACCGCATCCATACCCGCTTTGACGATTCTGTTTCTGTGTGCCGGGTCCTTTTTTTCATCATCTTTCAGATCAAAGGGAACAATGTCCAAAAGCAAAGTTTTAATCCCGGTTCCGGCAAGGAGGCCGGCAATGCCGCCGCCCATTACGCCGGAACCGATGACTGCCGCCTTCCTGATCTTTCTTACCATTTTTTAAGTCCTCCCTGAATTATTCGTTATCGCAGCCGATTAAGTTCGTAGTTCCGCCTTTAGGCGGTGCCGCACCGCCTAAAGGCGGAACTACGAACTTAAATGCCCATTTTTGGCATCTTTCATATTGTTTCAGAAATACTTCACACTTTTTCTGAGAAACTCATCCGCGTTTGTCCGCGTTTATCTGCGTCCCGCTACTCTTTCAAAGTGACAAATGACAAATGAAGGATGTCACATTTTTTTCATAAACATGCATGTAAACGTAAACGCGCACATGCTCGTAAATGTTCATGTTCATGTTCACGGGCAGGTTCACGTTCACGTTCACGTTCACGTTCACGGATGACAGAGTAAGTAGCCGGCCGTAAGTTTTTCCATGATTTTATAAGTACCTAGCCATAAGTTTTTCAGGATTTTATATCACACAAAGGCGCAAAGGCACAAAGAAAGGCACAAAGGTAAGTGCATAAAAAATTTATGGTCGGTACTTATCCCCACAGAGGCACAGAGAAAGGCACAAATGTGGGTACAGAAAAATTTATGGCCGCTACTTAAACGACGACAGCAACTTGGGAATTCGTCCCTTTCCATTATAAGAGGGGACGAATTTCCAAATTGTTGCACTGCTTTCCGGTTTCTGAAAATTGACATCCCTTATTTATTGGTTTATGTTTTTGGCATCTTTCATAAAAACTGAAAAGTAGTTTACACTTTTTCTGATCTGCGGGACAGTTTTGCAAACGATTTGAAAAATCGTTCTACAGAAACTGCTTGGCATCCTTCATAGAAGCTGAAAGGTGGTTTGCACTTTTTCCGATCCGCGGAACAGTTTTGCAAACGATTTGAAAAATCGTTCTACAGAAACTGCTTCATAGAAGCTGAAAGGTGGTTTGCACTTTTTCCGATCCGCGGAACAGTTTTGCAAACGATTTGAAAAATCGTTCTACAGAAACTGCTTCATGGAAGCTGAAAGGTGGTTTGCACTTTTTCCGATCCGTGGAACAGTTTTGGAAACGATTTGAAAAATCGTTCTACAGAAACTGCTTGGCATCCTTC
>JAUCGI010000098.1:0-9749 GCA_030378035.1 Desulfobacterales bacterium HSG2 | reverse complement strand
TTCATGGAAGCTGAAAGGTGGTTTGCACTTTTTCCGATCCGTGGAACAGTTTTGCAAACGATTTGAAAAATCGTTCTACAGAAACTGCTTGGCATCCTTCATAGAAGCTGAAAGGTGGTTTGCACTTTTTCCGATCCGCGGAACAGTTTTGCAAACGATTTGAAAAATCGTTCTACAGAAACTGCTTGGCATCCTTCATGGAAGCTGAAAGGTGGTTTGCACTTTTTTCGATCCGCGGAACAGTTTTGGAAACGATTTGAAAAATCGTTCTACAGAAACTGCTTCATAGAAGCTGAAAGGTGGTTTGCACTTTTTCCGATCCGCGGAACAGTTTTGCAAACGATTTGAAAAATCGTTCTACTACTCCATGCCATTCAATTTTAGCAGTTGAAATATCACATTTTAATCTGTGGGAGGTCTGACAAAATTTGTCAACTGCTAAAACCAAATGGCATGAAGTACTACAGAACTGATAAAGGATGCCCACTGGTTTTAAAATTTTACGCGATGTGCAACTTTTTAAACACAGAGGTCGCGGAGTCTCCGCGGCCCTCTGTGGTTTGAAAAAGTTGCATAAGGCATAAAATTTACGGGACAGCAAGTTTTTATTATATTTATTTATTTAGCAAAGCAATAATATCGCGTCAAGAAAAAAGCATGAAAAGGATTAAAATTTCAATCAAATCAACAGGTTAATTTTTTATCGATTTCCAACAAACACATTTGTATTTATTGATGCTACCGTTTTTTATACGATTGTCCTGATTTTTATCCTTGACTTCATTGCGGAAGCGTATTATCTTATTTGTTCAAAGAGGGTCGGTTCTATTACCCGGCCGTTTTCGTTGTTTCGTTCTGAGGGATTGTTTCATGTCAATGTGGCAACCTGAAGTTTGGAACTATATTATATTTTTAAGAGTAAGAAGGAGGTTGGCACAATGACAAAAGGTATTGTTAAGTGGTTTAATGACAGAAAAGGCTTCGGCTTTATCGAGCAGGAAGACGGAAACGATGTGTTTGTTCATCATTCGGCAATTAATTCATCCGGTTTCAGATCCCTCAACGAGGGTGACAGAGTAACCTTTGAGGTGAAACAGGGACCCAAAGGACCTGCTGCGGAAAATGTGAGCATAATATAGAACAGTTTCTGATGACTGATCAGAATTGAACAGAAGGTATCTCTTGGATAAAGGGATACCTTTTTTTATTCTGATTGTAGCCAGCAAAAATCGGCATCCTTCATTTGTCACTTTTAAAAGAACAACGGGACGCGGATAAACGCGAATGAGTTCTCTTCAAAAAAGTTCGTAGTTCAAAAAAGTTCGTAGTTCCGCCTTTAGGCGGTGTGGCACCGCCTAAAGGCGGAACTACGAACTTAAAAGTGTAAACTAGTCTCCTCCGCGAAACTCCGCGTTCTCTGCGGCCGCGTTTGAGTTGGAGGAGTGCTAAAATAAAATTTTAGCATATTTTTTCAGAGGCCCGCGGGCCTGTCCCTGACATCTTTTATCCGCGTTTTTTATCCCTGCCCATAAATTTTTTCGGCATCCTTATATAGAAGCTGAAAGGTGGTTTGCACTTTTTCAGACTTGCGGAATGACTTTGCAGTCCGTTCGGAACAGTTTGCAAAACTGTTCCGCGACAAAGTGTAAGCTGACAAATGAAAGATGCCAATTTTGGCATCTTTCATATTACTTCAGAAATACTTCACACTTTTTCTGAGGAACGAACTCATCCGCGTTTTTGTCTGCGTTTATCTGCGTCCCATTGTTCTTTCAAAAGTGTTAACTGACAAATGATGCCCAATTTTGGCATCTTTTATATTACTTCACACTTTTTCTGAGGAACGAACTCATCCGCGTTTGTCTGCGTTTATCTGCGTCCCATTGTTCTTTCAAAAGTGTCAATTGACAAATGAAGGATGCCCAATTTTGGCATCTTTCATATTACTTCAGAAATACTTCTACACTTTTTCTGAGGAACGAACTCATCCGCGTTTTTGTCTGCGTTTATCTGCGTCCCATTGTTCTTTCAGAAGTGTCAACTGACAAATGAAGGATGCCCAATTTTTCTGTACTCCACCTTTGCGCCTTTTCTTTGTGCCTTTGTGCCTTTGTGTGGGTACTTAAAATTTCATTTCAATGCTAAAATTTCATTTTAGCACTCCCTTTCTATGGTTTCAAAATTATTATTGTCACCTGTTGACTGTTTGCTGAAAATACCTTATTCTCTGAACAAAACTACAGGGATTCCACATAAGAAACTTCCATGAAAAATTTTTTTCACCCCGGTGATGAAAATCTATTTTCATGGTAAAGGATTTGTCCTGCCGGCAATTTTATAATCTCCTACTGTTTACAGGACAAAAAAGCCCTTGCTCTTTTAATTGGCTGCGATCAAGATCAAGATAAAACAAAAGAAGGGGATTCTCCCATGAGTCAGCCAGCATACAAAGAAAAGAACATTCCGATTCCCGCGTCTGACCCCTTAACCCATATCCGGGAAATGGTGCAGGCATGTATCCAGTGCGGTACATGCACAGGCTCATGCCCCAATGCCTTTGCAATGGATCACACGCCTCGACATCTGTGGCGTATGGTTCTGATGGGCCAGATCGGCGATATATTCAGAAGCAGAACATTCGTTTTATGCTCTGCGTGTTATTACTGCACCCTGAGGTGCCCCCGGGGCCTCCCACTTACCGAGGCCATGGCCGCGCTCAGGCAGATCGCCGCGAAAGAAAATATCGGAATGCACAGACAGAGTATTCAGTTCTACAAAAGTTTTATGGATAGTGTGCGCCGTTACGGACGGGTCCGGGAGGCGGAGTTTATGACCCATTATTTCCTTTCCATGAAAGACCCGTTCCTTCCCATCAAATTTGCACCCCTGGGGATGAAGCTCATGGGCAGACGAAAAATCCGCTTGCAGATTCCCTTGAAAGGAGAGGGAGGGCTGGACGCGATATTCCGTAAAGTGGAAGAGATTGAGGACATGTGATAACTTGCTCTTGCTCTTGCTCTTGCTCTTGCTCGCTGTCCATTTGATTAAGAGCAAGATTAAGAGCAAGATTAAGAGCAAGATTAAGAGCAAGATTAAGAGCAAGATTAAGAGCAAGATTAAGAGCAAGATTAAGATTATGAAATATCTGTATTACCCCGGTTGTTCATTGGAAGGGACAGCCCTTGAATACGACATTTCCACCCGGGCATTTATGAATGCCATGGGAGCAGAACTCGTAGAAATCATAGACTGGATCTGTTGCGGGGCCTCCGCTGCCGAGGCGGTAAGCTGTTTACTCTCTCTGTCGCTGCCGGCCATAAATCTTGCAATTGCCGAAGAGATGGAGGAAATCGGGGATATCCTTGCACCGTGCAGCGCGTGTTACCTGAACCTGAAAAAAGTGGAAGAGAAGATTCAAGAGGATCCGGAGCTTCTGAAGAAAATCAATATTGTTCTGAAAGAGAAGAATCTTCATCTGCACGGACGGCCGCGGGTGCGCCATCTTCTCGATGTGATATCCCGGGATATGGGACCGCAGGCAATCCGATCCCGCGTAAAACAAGACCTTTCCGATTTACGCATTGCCCCCTATTACGGGTGCCAGGCTCTCCGGCCTTATGCGGTTTTCGATGACCCTGAATCGCCCCGCTCCATGGAGCCGATTATCGAAGCCGTCGGAGCAAAGATTCATCGGTGGGATATGGGCGGCAGGTGTTGCGGCGCGTCGCTTATGAACACCAAGCCGGAGGTGGGACTGATGCTTGTAACCGCCATACTGCGGGAGGCAAAAGGCGCGGATGCCATTGTCACGGTCTGCCCCATGTGTCAGATGAACCTCGAGGCTTATCAGAAAAAGGCCTCTTCGCTTTATGGGGAAGACCTGAGCCTGACAATCCTTTATCTTCCCCAATTGATAGGGCTGGCCATCGGTCTTCCGGAGAAATCGCTTGGGCTGGAGCTGAATCTTGCCGTTGCTCAGGAGTTTTGGGATAAACTTGAGGGTATCTCTAAGAGGGCTGATGAAAGGTGACCACAGGGATTGCACATAAGAAACTTCGGAAGCTCTTCAGTTACATTGGATTTGAGTGTAACCAAAATAAAGCAGAGTTAATTTTCTGAGGCTTAAACGCCGCAGAGAACGCGGAGTTTCGCGGAGGAGCCTGGCAGGATTCCGCCCGTTTCCCTTCTCTGCGGGGAACTGCGTCCTCTGCGTCTGAGAGTTCAGGTCATGTTTCATTTTGGTTACACTCATTAGATTTTCTCTTCCCGGATGTGAATCGGCACCGAAGATATCCCGAAGGATTACATATAACAGCCCAGCTTGCCCGGCACTTACTCAGCCGAGGGCGACCCTGGGGAACTGGTTATGCAAATTAAGGGCGAAAATGAATCTCTTAAAATCAGCTTCTTATGATTCTAATTTCCAATTCCCCAATTTCCAATTCTCCAATCCCTAAATCCTAATTCACATTATCCGTTTTCCTTCTCAAAAGTCTTCATAAAATCCACAAGCGTCTCAACAGCCTCAGGAGGAGTGGGATTATAAATGGACGCCCTGCATCCGCCTACCGAACGATGCCCTTTGAGTCCGCCGAGGTCATTCTCCAGACCTTTTTGGACAAAACTCTTTTCCAGTTCCTCGCTGGGGAGGCGGAAGGTGATGTTCATGATGGAACGGCTTTCCAGCTCGGCTGTGCCTCTGTAAAAATCGCTGGAGTCGATGAATGAATAGAGGCGGTCCGCCTTTTTCCGGTTGATCTCTTCCATCTTGTCAAGGCCCCCAATGGTCTCCTCCAACCATTTCAGCACAAGCTGAACAGTATAAATTGCAAAGCACGGCGGGGTGTTGTACAAAGAATTTTTGGAAGAGTATGTGGTATACTTCAACATGCTCGGCACGGAATCCGGGACCATCTCCAGCATATCCTCCCGAATGATGGCCATGCATACGCCGGCAGGACCGATATTCTTCTGAGCGCCGGCATAGATAAAGCCGAACGGATTCACATCAAACGCCCGGCTCATAATGTCGGACGACATATCCGAAATCAGAGGCACGCCCTTTGTATCCGGGAAACTTGCCCACTGGGTCCCCTTGATGGTGTTGTTCGAGGTGATGTGCGCATAAACCGCATCACTGTTGAAGGGGATATCTTTCGGGATATAGGAAAAATCCTTGTCCTCGGACGAGGCGACCACATTAACGGTTTTCCCCTGAATCTGCGCTTCCTTTATGGCCTTTGTTGACCATGTTCCGGTATTCACATAATCCGCGGACTGACCGTCCTTCATGAAATTCATGGGAATCATGCAGAACTGCATGCTGGCACCGCCCTGGATAAAAAGGACACGGAATTTGTCATCCAGTTTCAGGAGCCGCTTGGTTCTCTCAATGGCGTCGTTTATGACCTCATCAAACTGTGCGGACCTGTGGCTGACTTCCGTAACGGACATGCCGGAGCCTCCGAAATTCAGAAATGATTCCCTGATCTCCTCAAGAACAGGAAGGGGGAGGGCAGCAGGGCCCGGGTTGAAATTGTAAATTCGCTTTTCTTTCATAATAATTTTCTCCAATCTGAAGTGATTTTATATACATCTGTCGATCTTTCCTGAGCCAATGTCAGGAAGGACGATTTTATCAAAATAATTAAAAAAACTTCTTTGTATCATGGGTGGCGGTGGTTGTCAAACAAAAAAACAAAGGCGCAGAACGGGAGAGGATGCCTTGCGGTCACAGGGCAGGTATGACAGGATTCCCGGATTTGACAGATATCCGTTTCATCCTCCTATCCGCTATCATAAGTTCACGTTCGGGGTCTCCCTAAATCCGTCGATCATGCGGTGATATTCGTCTGTGGTGAATGTTTTTCTCTGTATTTGTGCCAACATGGGTCTGTTCCTCATTCCTGTCTTGTCTTTTATGGTTTTTATGTTCTTCCAACTCGTCATTGTCAAGGCCGTCAATCGGAATTCCCCTGCTCCAAAGTAATTCCAGGAACCCCTGTAGCCTGTTTTTAAAATCTCACCGCATTCTGCCAGCGTAAGATGACCGTTCAAATATTCCCATATTACGATCCCCCGCTGCACTTCTTCTTTAACCGCTTCGATATCCTGACTGTGGGATTCCAAAATAACATCCGGCACTTCAAGAGTGATTGTTCTCATTATTCAAAACCTTTCTTGTTATTTTTCGATAAATTCTGCCTCTTCTCTGAGATTTTCCTCAATCTCCCGGATTCGCAGCCGGGTCCCAAAAGATTTTTCCTGATTATAACGGTTTTTGGGGATCCCGGGAATATGATAACGGATAGGAGGATGAAACGGACATGTCCGTTTCATCCCCGGAATCCGCTGTCATGTCTGACCCGGGAACATCCGTTTCATCCCGAAATCCGTTGTCATATTCCCGGGCCTCTCCGAAAAACAATTTTCCTGCTATCTGCCCGCGATATTCTCATATTTTCTTGAGATATCTTCCTTTTTGATCACTTTGTTTATCGCTTTGAGCAGTTTGTCCGGATCTCCTTTTCTCACCGCGACAACGTATTCGTCATCAGTGGTGAGAAGCGTTTTGCCATCAAGTTTGAGAAAAAAAGCCCCTTCCCATACTGCGGCAATAATTTCATCCGTTAAAAAAACCAGGTTCCTGCCTTTGCCCTGCTCTTCAAGCTTCCGGGCCTCCTGGTATGCCTTGGCCGTGGTGCTGACACCGCGGAGTTTGGCCTTTCCGAAATGCTTTTTGGCATACGACTCGGCAGTTGTCCCTTTGCCCACAAGCATTGTTATCTCCGGGCGATTGATCTGTTTTTGGGAGCGAATCTCCTCCGCAGTTTCCGTGTTGAGCGAACCGGCAATAAGACCGGTTTCAAAATAAGGGTCTGAAAGGCTTGCCATTTTCTTCCGTTCAGAGGTGTAAGTGATGAGAGAAATGACAACATCCGCCATTTCGTTATCCAGAGCCACAAACCTGGATCTGGCATCATTCAGTTTCACGAAAACCGGCTTTCGCTCAAGCTTCCTGGCAATTTTTTTGGCGAAAATAATGGCGGCGCCGTGCCATTCACTGCCGTCCAATTGTGAGATCATGGGATATCCCGGTCTCACACCGAATTTCAGCGGAGGTTTCCCGCCCGTGACTGCGCCGGCCGCGGCTCCGCTTTCAGCATGATGCACGGTATAAAGAACATTGGCAACCGTGCAGCGGTTCTGCTTTTCCGCTGAGCGGAACATGGATGTTTTCAACTGGGTCGTAATGGGCGCTGGCTGGCGCACGATTAGGTCCGGGTGATCTTCCTCAAATTCCTCGATCCGTTTTTCAAGGGCCTGCTTGGCAAGTCGTGTGGTGGTATCCCCGCCAACCCATTTCGGAAGAATGAACATTCTCGGACATGCCACTGCTTGGGCATCAATGCTTCCCCGCTTTTCATTATACTCGAACTGAGTGACATCCGCATCAGTGAAAAAGAGTCCCGCAGATGCCTCTGCTGTGAAATAAAAAGAGAGCATGATAATAAAAGTTATCATACTCAGCCGACAACAAAATTGTTTCATTGGTGATCCCTCCTGATTTAAAAGTTAAAAGTTGAAAGTTGAAGATATTCCTTGAATTCATTCAACTCCAAGTCAAAATCCTCCGCATGGAGATGACAAAGACTACCGGCGTTTCCCGGTCATTCACAGATTCGGCCAATTCCCTGACAAAATCGTGAAACCCTTCCCGATATCGCCGGTATTGAAAAAACCTGATTATAACGGATTTAGGGGAGCCCGTAAAGGACTCTTCAATATCTTTGAGACTCTCCATATCGAATGTCTCATGGAGGACCGAAAGCTCTCTGCCTGACACACGGGCCCAGGCCTCAATGAATTTCGAGCGATGAAACAGCCCGACAAGCTGCCCCATTGTGAAGTTTTCAATCCCCTTCCGGCCTTTGCCGATTTTGGTCTCCTCTTCTGTAACCTTTAAACGATCCTTCTCTTCCAGCTTTGTCAGATGCTCACGAAACAATTCCCTAAGCGTATGCTCGATTATGCCGAGACATTCTTTGGCCGCTATGGCATATCCGTGTCCCCCATTCTTCAAATTAAGCTTGAGAGTGCTGATTTTTGTCTTTAAAGTCCATTTTTTTATCCTTTGAATCTGTTTCAATTCAAGCCGGGCAATAGCCTATGTCATCGTGAGGTGACACGGCTCTTGTTTCCTCCTTCCCAATCGGAAACCAATCCGCCTTTCCCCTTTCATAGTCAGATCGCCCCACCGGGCCTGTCTTTCAGGCGCTGATTGCAGTGGGTGCGGGACGGGTAAAGATTGGTCCGTTTGTATGTAAGCCAGTAATAACCCGGATGGGCAGGATTTTCAGCAATGCTCTTCCTGCTTATCACGGGATTCTTTCAGAAACAGTTCCCGTGCCGCATGTCTCGACACCTCGGCAATTGGGAAATCCACCTCAGCCAGTCGTTTACATTCTCTTGGAATCATTTTTCACCTCCGAACCCGGATCAGTCTGCATCCATAACTGAATGTATGATATAAGTCAAGCAAAATCATACCAGCCTTTCCGAAACATATCCCTGATTTTCAGGGCCGCCTAAAGGCGGAACTACGAACTTAATCCGCTTGACATTGATTGGAGGGTTAAGCATTTTTTTGAAGGCCGACACATTTTCTGAATCAGGTTCAATGTTTTGCAGCATTCTTAGGGACAGATGACAGAACTGAATCGGGCGTGAAAATTAACTTAATTCATAAACCTGTGTCACAAGCGGATGAAAAAGTCAATGGGAACTGAAATATTATCCTGATGGTCAGCCTGGAAAATCGGACAAATCAGACAGGCTCTGTCAAATAATACACGGAAACGACGGCTTTTTGAAAACTTTTGGTCTCCGGACTAATAATTTGAAATTTTTCTTTACATTATATCCCTCTGTATGATAATGTGAAAGACAACTTTTTTCAAAATGGCAGCCGGCCTTTCGGAAATTGTAAAAAAACTGATCATAACGGATTTGGGGAGGCCGCACTTAAACTTACACTCAGACCCCGGACATTCATTAACGGAGCATGTTCAGGTGCGGGTTTAAGTAGCAAGTGCAAGTTCAAGTTCAAGTTCAAGGGGGCCCTAAATCCGTTATAATCAGTAAAAAAACACCTGGCCGATATCAGTTCTTTAGAAAGGAGGTATTGAAAACTATGTTTAAGCTGGAAAAACTGAAAATCAGGCGACTGAGTACAAAAATAATCCTGCTTGTACTGGCCATAATGGTCACAAGCCTTGTATTTGTCCTCTGGTATCAGGGTTCAACATTCAGGGAGACTTACTTTCACAAAGAGATAGACAGATCGCGTGCGCTGACCACATTTTGTGAGGAAATCCGAGTTTTCATAAGTGGCTTTCGCAATTCGAAAGTGTTCCATGACAAAGACCTGCTGTCAGATGCGAGGGAAGAGATGGACGCGGGAAAGAAGTATTCGGAAACAAAGCTGTACCTGACGATACCCGTCGTTTCCGCATGGACTGCGGCTGAAGAAAAGGCGTCCGATCTGGGTTATGAGTTTCGTGTGCCGAGGAATCATCCCAGGAATCCCGAACACAAACCCCGCGCCGGCGTGGAACAGGCGGTGGTCGATTATCTGGAAGGCAGGGGCGAAATTGAGGATATCGAACATGCCGGCGGGGAAATCCTTTATCCGAAAGATAAATACCAGGCAAGGGAAATGGGAGAAATCGGCCTGCTCCATACCGGCT
>JAUCGI010000097.1 GCA_030378035.1 Desulfobacterales bacterium HSG2 | reverse complement strand
ATAAGAGGGGGGAACGATTTTTTGTTTTGTGTTGCCCTTTTGTAAAATGGTAAAATGGATTCCGGGTCAGAATGGCAAGGGCAGGTTGTGCTCTGACCAAGGCGTGCTCTGAAGGCCCGCCATTCTGCCCGAAATGACATCGTGTTATTTGGCAGACTCATAACTGGTTAGCTGCCTCGTCTGTAAAATGGATTCCGGGTCAGAATGGCAGGGCAGGTTGTGCTCTGACCAAGGCGTGCTCTGAAGGCCCCGCCATTCTGCCCGAAATGACATCGTGTTATTTGGCAGACTCATAACTGGTTAGCTGCCTCGTCTGTAAAATGGATTCCGGGTCAGAATGGCAGGTTGTGCTCTGACCAGGGCGTGCTGTGAAGGCCCCTGCCATTCTGCCCGGATAACATCGTGTTAGTTAGCTGCCTCGTCTGTAAACTCAGATAACATCCGGCAGGCCCGAAGCTTCCGACACCCGGGCGTAATCCTTTCTTACCCATAATCCGTGTAGATGATTAAGCAATTAAATATGATAACATTTTTATTAAACGATTTACAAAAAAATTTTGAAATGGTTACTGAAAGCGTTTTGCTGATATGCCTCAAACCGGAAGAGAGCGCGCATATTCAGCGTCTCCTCTCTTCTTTTGAAATCGAAGTCGCGTCCTCGGATGTCTGTCATCCTGATGAGGCAGGGCAGGCTCTGACGGATACAAATATCTGTCTGGTCGTTTTTTGCGTGGATGAAGAGCGCAAAAGACCGGAGCAGGAGATTCGCCGGATCAGAAGCATGCTCTCCCGTCCGGTTCCGATCCTGCTCCTGATACCGCAGGAGATGACCTCCGAAGTCAGGCATTATATCCGGGCGGGAGCGGATGACTACTGGGTGCTGCCCCTGGACGACACCGCGTTTCCTGTCCGGTTCTATGTGCTGCTTGAATCAGGGCAGGCCATCGCGCAGGCGGCCGTATCGGGTGAGCAGCGGAAAAAGCAGGAGCATGAAAACGATACGGCGCCCTATAAAAATGTCCTGTGGCAGCGAATTCTGGGCCGTGTTCAGGAGGGGCTGCGCTTTTTTTCTTCCAGGTCCCTGATACAAAGCCGGAAAAAAACTCCGATTTTTCATAAATGGGAACAGGTGCGTCGGTTGGGATTCGGCGGATTCGGGGAAGTGTGGCTGATCCGTGAGCGGGGAAAGGAGCGTCTGGCGGTGGCAAAAATACCCCATTCACCGAAAATGAACATCAAATCCCTGCGTGCGGCCGCGATACTGAAGCGGCTGGCATCTCACCCCAACGCGGATCATCTGATAGAAGTCGTCAAAGAGGAGGGGAAGATCATTCTTATTCAGGAATATGTTCCCGGGCCCACCATGCAGGAGCTTCTGGAATCGGGCATGGACGCGGCCCCGAAGGAGAAAGCGTTTTTGCAACTCCTCGCGGTGGTGGCTTACGCACATCAGCATAAAATCATGCACAGGGACATTAAGCCGGAAAATATTATTATCACCCCTTCCGGTGACCTGAAGCTGCTTGATTTCGGCGTTGCCAAAGACCTGTCGCGTCAGAGCATCGGCACCACGGTGGTCGGGTCACGGCCGTTCATGGCTCCGGAACAGATACTGGGAAAGAGCGGCGTTGCCAGCGATGTCTGGTCCCTGGGAGTGATGCTTTATCTGTTGTCAACAAAAACCCTTCCGTTCTATGACAACAGCGAAAAATACCTGATGGATATGATTCTTGAAACCCGGCCTGTCGAGCCGCGTCGTATGGAACCGGGACTGCCTGAGAAATTGGAGGCGGTTATTCTGAAGAGTCTGGAAAAGGACCTGAAGAGACGTTACGCCAATGCAGGGGAGCTTCGAGCGGATCTGCTGAAAGCATGTCCTGATTTCGGAAAAGGGAAGATTCTGCCGGACGGATAATTTGAATCATACCCCTTTGAGCAGCCGTAAGGCCAATGAAACAGGCAGGCCCGCGGATTTTATCTTTTCCGCGGCTTTTTCAAAGTCATAATCGACGCGATAAAACTCTATGCTTTTCTCCTGCGCGTCATAGATGATATAGGAGAGCCGGGGGTCTCCGTCCCTGGGCTGGCCGATGCTGCCGCAGTTGATGATCTGTCTTTTGGACTCATTCTCAGGCACGGCGCTATTCTCCCGGGGCGATTCAAAAAGGATGCTGAATATGTTTTTCCGGGTGATGATCGAGGATACATGGGTATGTCCGATAAAGAGCAGTTTCTCTTTGGTTCGGGCAAAAGAGCGGGCAGCGTATTCCCTGGTGTTGACATAGTACCATTCAAGGGGTCGGTATGTATTGGCATGGCAGAAGAGCATGTTTCCCATTTTCATGGTCGCGCTCATGCTTTTAAGAAAATCGATGTTTTCCCGGGAAAGCGTCTCCATGGTCCATAATATGGCCCGGGCGGCATCCCGGTTCATATCATAAGGAGACGTCTCCTCGGCCGCGGCCGCATCATGGTTCCCAAGGACACAGCGGATATCAGGCAGAGACCGGAGCATGGCAATGCACTCGTTGGGATTCGCGCCGTAACCGACGATATCTCCCAGACACATATACTGATCCACATCAAGCTCTGAAGAGTGCGCTATAAAAGCTTCAAGAGCCTCCTGATTTCCGTGGATATCTGAAAATATGGCCATTCGCATAGCAGGGAAAAAACTCGGCAATTAAAAAATCAGTATTCGGGCCTCTTTCGATCTTACCTTCGATCTTCCGGATGACGCCAATTTAGTTACAATTCGTTTTTGAAACGCTTTTTTAAAAAATATATCACTACTTGGCAATAAGGTATGAATTTTTCATTATGCCTGCTTCCATATTTTTGAATGATCTTCCTTACATACGGAATAGGCCACGCGGAATTTTTCCCTTTAACTCTTGTAATTTCATTCTTGACATAATCCATTATCACTGCACGATTTTCTGCCAACGTCTGAGTATTAAGATTTAATACTGTGTTCAATTCTTCATTGATGACCGGATCATCAGAACAGATTAGCCCATTTTTCCTGTACTTAATGAACAGTTCGCAATTTCTTGTTTTATCTGTAGGATTTATGGTAATCTCTTGCTCACCTTTATGAGTGTCGCAATGTTGTCTGTCCTTTTTTTCACCTTCATTACCCTGACAGGCAGCAAGCAAATTTTGATAATTTAATTGAAAACGAGTATGTTTTTGCGGCTTCCAATGTTCAATTTTACTATTATCTTCACGGATGCGTTGCATACAGTAACAACAAACATATCCTTGTTCTTTAAGCAAAGCTTTGCGCAGATCATTTTTTGCTTTCTTGGGAAGATTCGCATAATCAGCTTCTTTATTCTTGCGATGTGCCAATAAAGAAGCGGGTTCTTTTCCTTTCGCAATATATCTCATTCTCAATCCTCCATAAAATGAATATGAGTGTGGGCTCTGACTATTTCATAATCGTTTTCACCCAAATCGCCTGACAAGGCTTTTAACATTTCTTTTGCTTTTTCTGTATTCAGTTCATCCATTAATTCATAAACCTTGTCTATCTGTTTCTGAATTTCTTCCGGACGCTGTCTGACTCCCATCAACTCGTATAAAATAGAATTTGTATCCCTGCCGAAAGTGTGTGGCGTTTTTTCTAAGATTTTAAAATCTGACAATATGACAACATGCCGGGGTTTAATTTTACTTAATACTAATGGTGAATGTGTTGTCACAATAAACTGACTGTTCGGAAAAGTTTTTTGCAGTTTCGGAATAATGGCTCGTTGCCATCCCGGATGCAAATGCAGGTCAACTTCATCTATTAATATAATGGCATAGCCATCCAGCGGATTTTTTCTGTGAGGATTGGCAATAACCAGACAACGCGCCAGATCTGAAACGATGACAAGGAGGGTTTTCTCTCCTGATGACAACTGATTAATGTTTAGAGGTATTCCGTTTTTATGAACAAACATCTCGCCATTCGGATCATTTAACCAATTAACAGATAATTCACTGAATCTGTTGTTATCATCGCTTAATACAGAATAAACTGCATCCCTCACAGCATCAAGGATATTATTTTCACCTAATTGCTTCTCAATATTTTCCTGCCATTTATACCATATAAAAAAGCTGTTAAAATCGAAGTATTTCTTATTTAAAATTCCATCGTAGGCGGTGAAAATATCCTGTGGTGCCGATTTTGTTGTAATGCCTTTGAAATCAATATGCTCAACAGGCGCGTAAGCAACAGGATAATAAGCAAACAAAGGCAGATTGAATGGTTCCTGTTGCTGTGTCATGCCATTCATCAGTTTCTGTAATGCCTTGGGATTAGACGGTTCCACCTGAAGCGAGTCTCCTCTGAAAGATATGTCAAACCCTGTTCTTTCATCTTCCAGAGAAAAATCGGCTTGAACAGAAGGTTTTTGGGGACTGCCATATCTGAAATCCGAAACATCAAAAATTTTTTTGGCATAAATTCTCTTTTTTCGTAAATTCTGAATAAATATTAATAAAATTTTAGCGATGCAGTCAAGAAACGCGGTCTTTCCGCTCCCGTTTTCTCCGATGATGACGTTTAGTTTTGAATCGAGATCGATCTTAAAAGTTTCAAATCCCCTGAAATTTTTTATGGAAATGTTTTTTAATATAATCTCAGGTTCAAGTATGCTATGGGGGGTATTGTTCATCTTCAACTCCCTCTTTCAAACAGTCGGAAAGAAATCCGAACGCGTCAAGGAGGCTTGATTTCCCACATCCGTTCGGGCCAATAAAACAACTGAACGGGGGCAGAGGTTCTCCTTTTCCATTTCCGATCTGTCCCAGGGTCACATTTGCAAGCGATTTGAACCCCTGTATGTGTATTCCCAATAATTGAGGCATGTCTGTTCCTGTCATGGTATCAGAATCAGAAAAATTCCTGACCGGAATTTCTGATTATAAAGCTTTTCGGGGAGGCCCATGAACGCGAACATTCTGTTACAGGCGCACTCCCAAAAAGTAGGAAGATATCCCGGTTTCCGACCACGAATCACACGGAAAAAGATGAGGTTTCATACGATCCGGATCAGGTTTCCGAAACCTTCTGGTCGCGAACCATTCGTGTCATTCGTGGTCATCTGTCGGCTTACCTATTTTTTTGGAATGCTCCCAGATCAAGTATAAGTTCACGTTCACGGGATCCCTTTCTGGTGAACGGGTGTATTTACGATTTGGGAATGAGCCGCCGGGGAGTGCCGAAATGAAATTCCGGCACTCCCTCAGGCCCGCGGCTCTCTGGCAAAAGTGCTAAAATTTCATTTTAGCACTCCTCCCTGTGATAAAAAACCAAGTTTTAAAAAACCCGGTTTTTATTCTGACGGAAGCTTTGAATTTTGGGCATCTTTCATATCAATTCAAAAACTTTTTCTGAGGAACAGACTCATCCGCGTTTGTCCGCGTTTGTCTGCGTCCAACTGTTCTTTCAGAAGTGTCATCTGACAAATGAAGGATGTCAAATTTTGGAAAAGAATTTTGATTGAAGATCGGGAATATGCCAATCTTTTATCCCTGGACCATCCTCGTAATCTCTTCAACGACTTCGGGATTTGCCAAGGTCATGGTATCCCCCACGTCACCCTTGTTGGAGATGGAACCGAGGACGCGGCGCATGATCTTGCCGGAACGGGTCTTGGGCATGTCAGGAACGATCCATACCTTTCTCGGCCTTGCGATCGCGCCGATTTCATCCACAATCGTCTTGGAGATTTTGGCGGCCAGTTCGTCAGTCGCCTCGAAACCGGGTTTCAGGGAAACATACAGATCTGGCTCCTTTCCTTTGATATCATGCTTCACAGGAACAACAGCAGCCTCAGCCACTTCCTGAGCAACCAGCGCGGCAGACTCAATCTCCTTGGTGCCCAGACGGTGACCGGAGACATTGATAACGTCGTCAATCCGGCCCAGAATACGATAGTATCCGTCCTCAGCCTGCATGGCCGCGTCACCGGTCAGGTAGGGCCAATCCCGCCAGTCCTTGCTGTCCGGATTCTTGCAGTATCTTGCATAGTAATTCATGACAAAGCGGTCCCGGTCTCCCCATATCGTCTGGAATCCGCCCGGCCAGGGGTTTTGGATGCAGATGTTCCCTGCCTTGCCCGCGCCTGCGGGAAGTTCCTCTCCGTCCTCATCGTAAATGATCGGATGGATGCCCGGCATTCCCGGACCTGCGCTGCCCGGTTTCATAGCCCGGATTGCCGGCAGTGTGCTGCACAGAAAACCGCCGGTCTCTGTCTGCCACCATGTGTCAACAATGATCGCCTCGCCCTTTCCGACCTTTCTGTGATACCATTTCCATACTTCCGGCTCAATGGGCTCGCCAACGGTGGTCATGTGTTTGAAGTGGTAGTCATACTTTGCCGGCTCATCCGGGCCGATCTTTCTCAGGGCGCGGATTGCGGTGGGAGCGGTGTGGAAGATGTTCACTCCGAGATCCTGGGCGATCCGCCAGCATCGGCCCGCATCCGGATAGTTGGGAATGCCTTCGTAAATCACAGTGGACGCGCCTAATGCGAGGGGGCCGTAAACGATGTAGGAATGGCCGGTGATCCATCCGATATCCGCCATGCACCAATAGACATCTTCGGGATGAATGTCCTGAACAAATTTGGAAGTGCCGGCAACATAAGCGAGATAGCCGCCTGTGCTGTGCTGGCAACCCTTGGGCTTTCCGGTGGTGCCGCTGGTGTACATTAAAAAGAGGGGCGCTTCTGCCGGCATTCTGACTGGTTCGACCCTTTTCCCGTAATACTCTTTCAGCTTGTCATTGACAAAAAAATCACGTCCGTCAACCATGGGGGGCTCGCCCGAGTATTTCCCGGGATATCGCTGCCATACCAGTATCTTGTCAACGGTCTGCCCCTCTTTTTTGGCCTCTTCAAAGGCCGTATCAGCCTTTCCTTTGTGGTCCAGAAGCCTGCCGCCCCGGTAATACGCGTCCATGGTGATCAGCACGTTGCTCCCGGAGTCAACGATTCTGTCAGCGCAGGATTTGCCGCTGAAACCGCCGAACACCTGGGAGTGGATGACGCCCAGACGAGCGAGGGCCAGCATTGTTATGGGAAGCTCCGGAGTCATGGGCAGGTGAAGCGTCACCCGGTCGCCTGCTTTCAAGCCGCAGAAATCCTGAAGCAGAGCGGCAAACTCGTTCACTCTGACCCAAAGCTCCTGATAGGTGACATGCTCGACCTTCTCCTCCTCGAGTTCCGGGACAAAATGGATGGCGGTCTTGTTCCTGTTCTTCTCAAGATGCCTGTCAACACAGTTGTGGGAGGCGTTGATCTTGCCGCCGACAAACCATTTCCAGCAGGGAGCGTCGCTGGTATCCAGGATGGTATTCCAGTACTCGTACCAGTCCAGAAGATCGGCATACTCCTTGAAGCAGTTGGGGAAGTTGTCCAGACTGAACCGATCATAGATCGACTCGTCGGTCATGTTCGCCTGGGCGATGAACTGCGGAGATGGATAATAATACTCTTCTTCTCCCCAGTGAACAGCGATCTGTGCTTCGGACGTTTCCACAACATTTTTTTTTTCGTCTGCCATTTACTGATACCCCTTAAAAATTTTAGATAGTTACATTTATAAAGAATAAAACTTTTAAACCAGAAAAAATTATAAAAAAGCCGACATATTTCATTCGACTGTTTGTATCATATTCGTATCTTTTATGTGAAAATATGGAATATTATACAATATTATTCCTTTAAATTGCATTTATCCTGATTGTAACGGATTTAGGGAGCCCCGTGAACATGATCTTACCCGTAAAATGAATGCTCACGTCCGGGTTCGGGTTCACGGGCAGGTTCAGGTTCACGGTCTCAGACCCGGTGGTGTCCTGTCTGCTGGCCCTGACGCATTCAGGACTGCTGCCTTCCGCCCAATGAACGGCGTCGGCTTTCCCCCCGGTTTCCCGGAGGTTGTCCCAATGTCCACGACCATACCAATTTCGGGGCTCAGTACAGAGCCTGCGCCCTTGCCGTCCCCGGCTTCAGACGCCCGTTGCCGGGTTGGCCACAGAGCTGTCGGCCCGACTTTGCTCTGACGGGACTTTCCCTCATTTCGTTCCGTCCCCGATCCGTTCACTGAAAAATTCAGCTACTTGTTCACGGTTCCCGGACTTCATGCGGATCACCCGCCGGGTGACAATATCGAATTTCACGAGACTTTCGTCCCGATCCCAACGATCCGAATTTATCTTGGCACGATCATTGAATGGTTAGATGAAATTTATCATTCTTTTCATCTCCCCTTTAATTCCTTAATAATCCGATAAAGACCGAAGAGCAAACCGCATCCAGCTCCTATCAGGAAACCAGTTTTTAGGTCAATTCCGCTCAGAAAATTAATCGGAGTGCTGACAACACCGACAACAACTGCGAAAAGCAATGGCCAACCTATGATTGCACCGGGTAGTCTCTTTAGTGCTTTTCCGACCTTTTCATCATGCTTCTGTTTATAAGCCTTCCTCTGTTCATTTGCATTATGCGCCGCTTTATTAGCAAGAGTATAAGCTTCCTCAGCTAGCACTTTGGCTTTCAGAAATGCAGCATAATCTCCTGATGCCATTTTATCTTCGGCGAGTTCAAATTTTTTTTCCGCATTTTCATAGATGGTGATTGAATTACCCCCGCCCTTCAGAATTTTTTTTGTTTCGGAGATCACTTTAAGAGATTTTTTCAGTGCTTTCCCAGAATTATCAGTTGCATCTTTTGCGTTTTGAAGAGCCTCCGTGTTTATATTCGATAAAAGTTTTCCTACTTCACTTCGGGCAGAGTCGAAGTTTCGCTCATTCTGTGCAAGATACCAATAGAGGGGTTTAGCCAACACTGCCTTCTGAACTGAAGGAATACATGCTTTTACATTGCCCACCTGAGCACAGTATTGAGCATAATCATAATGGGCCTCTATATATTGAGGCGATAATTCAACCGCGGATCGCAAAATTGATACAGCCTGAGCATAATCTTCTTTGCATCCGTATATATGCCCAATCATCCGATAAGAATAGCTTTTGTAATTGATTCTTTTCTTCGGTGCATGAGGAAGGCTTTTCTCTAAAAAGCTCTTTGCCTCATCAAATTTATTTAAGCGCAGATAAGTTTCAGCAAGACCGACATACATTCTGTAATCCAAGCGATACTCATTAATCGCTTTCAAAAAGAATTCTTCAGATTCCTCCAATAAACCTCTGCGTCTCAGTTCTTCTGCATGGAGTCGCCATTCGTTAGCTTTAGTCTCGCTAGGAGTTTTAAGGGTACGGTCAATACTTTGCAAAATTTCTGTCTGTTGTTCAATTTTCCAGCCGATTTCACCAAAACCCCATTCGATAGCGGAAGCTATTTCTGAAAGACCTGTTGACAGAGTATCTTTTAATGTAGCGAAACCTTCCTGCTGGACCTGTGCAATAAAATCAAGTCGCTCGGAAATGTTTCTGCCACCAGACGCAACCTTAGCATGCAAACCTTTAAGCTCCTTCAAATTTCTACATGACGAACAGGTATGTTGATAACCGCTAACATGTGATCCGCATGTCCAGCATTTTGCCATTTAATTATCTCCTTCATCTCAATTTCACATCTAACGACTAAGCTCACCGGCGGGCGGGTTTTGCCGATTCACTTCACAACCGATGCGCCCGCCCGTCCGGTGCAGCGCCGGGTTATTTTTTTTCAGAACCGGACTGCTTCGCATTGTTCCGAGAGGATATTTTTTCCGTCGGAACCGGAATATCTTACAACCAGCTATTTCGAGGAAAAGGTTTTTTGTACTCCTTTTCTCTTTCTTCTGCTCTTTTTTCTCTAGCCTCATCTTGTTGCAGTAGACACCTATAACCTTCGTGTGTTTCCCACCAATCTCGTGGCTCTTTGACACCTCTATAGGAATGAGTACTGTCGACAGAGTCTGAGTTTCCTCCGATAGCTCCTATTATAATTATTCCCGCAAAAATAAGAAAAATATCAAATAAGTTAAAAGCAATAAGAACACCAATAAGAACACCAATAAGAAGCAGAGCTTTTAACTTTTCACCTTTTGAGTACCATTTAAGCGAAATCCATATTATCCCGCAAACCACTATAAAAAAAATCCATCCAATCCATCCGCTAGCAAGAAAAGTCAAAAATCTTTCGATAAAACTCATTTAACTCACTTCCTTATCTTATTCAAAAAAATAATACTCAGTTAAGCGGCAGCCCGAATGACGGACCCATCCCCCGGCAACCCGTCAGCTTCCGAATCCCTGACCCGGGCTGTCCGCTTCAACGCCCTGGTTAAATTGACGTCCACGTCTATGGGGAAAAGCAGCCTCCCCTGCCGAAGGCTTAATTTAATCAGTATTTATCCGTTTTTGGGGAAGCCGGCACTCCGACAGAAAGACCTGTTTCCTGTTGACAGGCATCAGCCTCCTCTGCCGAGGGTAAGACACTCTCTTTTTACAACAATTCGTAGTTCCACCTTCAGGCGGCCTGTTCTTTTTCCGAAAATTCGAGTGTGTCCCATCTATCCATTATGTCGAACCGGTTTCAGACCGAAATTCGTTGTGACACGGTGGATTCCGGGTCAGAACTGGGCTGATGAAAATGTCACAGACAGAGTCACCAACTGTGATCCCGTTTTTGTTCCCCTCTCATTTTTTTGCCTGAAAATCAGCCGCTTAAAAAATGACAGGAACAAAACCGGGATCAGTTTTTGGGAATTTCGACAACATATTCATCACCCCAGGTCAGAACTGAAAAAATGTCCCATTTTTTCAGTTCTGCCCGGAATGACAGGCGGAGATGGGGACACACCCGAAAATCCCTTATCCGGACAGAGGCCGCCTGAAGGCGGAACTACGAACCTGACCGGATATTTCAGGTATTTTCGATCTTCTGACTTTAAGCTGTCTCAGCCTTATATTTCGGTCTTTTGTTAATCTGTGCAAGGATAACCGCGCCGATCAGCAGTGCGCCTGAGATATAGAATGCGTTATCTAAACTGCCGGTTTTGTCTTTAATCCACCCTCCGACTTGGGCCATGAAAAAACCCAGACCCCAGCCGATAAATATCAAGCCATAGTTAAAACCGAGGTTTTTGGGACCATAGAAATCAGCAGTAAATGAAGGCATCAGGGAGAGGCCGCCGCCATACTGCCAGTAACCTACGCCCACGACTATGAACAGAAGGAAAACACTCTGCGAGGCCATGATAAAGGGTAAAGAGAACATGCACAATGCGGATACTCCGCAATTAAGACAGTATGCATTCACCCGCCCGATCTTATCCGAGTAAAATCCTGTGCCGACACGGCCGGACGCATTGATAAGACCTCCAAAACAGACCAGAAGCCATCCGGGTGCCATACCTTTAGCCAGTCCGCTGGCGTTGGCGATGATGAGAAGTCCTGACTGGGTCGTCAGTATAAACATAACTATCAATGCATAGAACTGCCAAGTTCTGACCATCTCGCCAACTTCCCAGTCAAACTTTGTTGTTGCTGCTGCCTGTGCCGCAGTCGGAGGAACTTTCGGGCCAGGCGGGACGTATCCCTCGGGCGGCGTTTTCAGAAACAGACCTGCAACGATAACTACCACTGCAAAGAATATTCCTAAAATTATAAAGCTGTTGCTGATGCCATGATTTTTAATAAGATACTGTGCGAGCGGGCTGACATACATAGCCGCTGCGCCGTATCCGCCCACCACAAGACCTGAAATCAGGCCCCGTCTGTGGGGACCGAACCATTTCAGAGCCGCAGGTGTGGGCGCGGCATATCCGATTCCCATGCCGATGCCGCCAAATATACCGAAGCCGATGATCAGCCCGTAATAGTGCTTAGACAGTCCTGCAATGATGCAGCCAATAGCAAGTGAGAGCCCGCCTACCGTCGCACCGAACCTGGGGCTGATTTTATCCTGAATCCGGCCTCCGGGTATCATCAGCAGAGCAAAGATGATAACGCATATAGAAAGGGGTGCCGTAGCCTGGCTATTGTTCAGGTAAGCCCAACCCGCATTAACGCCCGTCATGACCTCCCCTGCCTTTGCCTTATCCACATCAACCAAAGCCGCATTCCATATACTCCAGGCATAAAGTATGCCCAGACAAAGATTGATGGCTGTTCCTGCAAAAGTGGTAATCCACGCTTGTGTCGGTTCTTTCTCAACCGAAGTCATATTTTTTCTCCTTTATGATTTCTGAAAATTTATTATTAAGAGTACATCCTTCTGACTCGACTTGTGATTGTTGCAACATCAGGGAGTTATAAAATTCGGGTTCAACCCCGAGTCCGTTTGTTTCCGATTATATTTAAACGGATCCCCGAATTGCCAAAGTCCAGTTTAATATTCACCTCATTTTTCCGTTATTTATTCCCTCCTTTCTTCAAAAAATTAATATTCAATGCGAATTAAGGGCTGAATTCAGTCAAACAGAGTCAGAAGTTTGTAATTCACAGAATTGACAATTTCTGATTTTATGCTGAACTTTTCAACCTTTAATGGCATGTCAAAGTTATTTCCTGACTCCTCTGGCAAATATTTCAAATGCGATTTTAAGAGTCTCTTTTAAATAGTTCTTGTTGTCATTAATTAACCGTTTGCTTTCCTCCCAAAGCACGATGCCTGAAAATATGGCCCATACGATATCCGCCAGAGCCATGGGATGTCTGTCTATGAAATCCCCCTTTTCTATTCCCTCTTCAAATATGTCCGCCATTAAGCCGAGTGAATTGCGGGATAATTCTTTGAGACTGGAGAGAAGTTCGGGGGAAAGATTTTTCAGGGTGTCACTCGACTGAAGATGGAACATGTTGACAAGTATCAGCGGATCAAACTCATAGACGTCATACATCACATCCCTTAACTCTTCGATTTTCTCCAGGGGGTCCAATTCTTTTTCACTGCTAGCGACATGTTCCAATCTGAGGTTCAGATATTGGAGGATTCTGATGGAAAGAGACGAAAACAATTCATCCTTGTTTTTGAAGTAGAGGTAAAGCGTTCCGGGGCTGAGTTCCGCTTCCTTGGCAATATCCTCCATTGTCGCTTTGTTAAAGCCCCTGACAGAAAACACTCTTTTGGCGGCGACCATTATCTGCTGCCGTCTTCTCTCTCTTTCCCGTTTTTTTCTTTCCTGTATTCCCATAATTTATTGAACCGTGTTTATTTGTTAAAAAGCTATATAGATTATATTTCAGACTTAGTCAAGAGAAAAAGATCTGTTTATTAAAATTTGTTTAAAATTCAATAAAGGGGCATCTTTCATTGCCTAGTTTACACTTTTATTTCTGCCACAGAGGACACAAAATTTTTGTTTCCGGCACCTTTGCGCCTCCGCGCCTTTGCGAGAGGGCAAAAGTGTAAACTACTACATCACTTTGTAAGTTCGTACCCCTCGCTTGGCAAATCCGAGCCGCCGGATTTGGCAATCCGGAGGGAGCATGAAGGGTACGAACTTAAAAAGTGGTGTACTACTACATCACTTTGTAAGTTCGTACCCCTCGCTTGGCAAATCCGAGCCGCCGGATTTGACAATCCGGAGGGAGCATGAAGGGGGTACGAACTTAAAAAGTGGTGTACTACTTTGGGTTTCTGTGAAGGATGCCAATAAATGCTTGCATTATTTGGGTAAATCTTTTATAAACCAAAATTGGTTGAGGAATTCCATATATCTATTCTTTTGAGTTTTTGAGTTTTTGAGTTTCTGAGTTTCTGAGTTTCTGAGTTTCTGAGTTTCTGAGTTTCTGAGTTTCTGAGTTTCTGGGTTTCTGGGTTTCTGGGTTTCTGAGTTTCTGAGTTTCTGAGTTTCTGAGTTTCTGGGTTTCTGGGTTTCTGAGTTTCTGAGTTTCTGAGTTTCTGAGTTTCTGAGTTTCTGAGTTTCTGAGTTTCTGAGTTTCTGAGTTTTTGAGTTTTTGAGTTTTTGAGTTTCTGAGTAGAGACCTGTCATTCCGGTTAAAATCCTTGGCATCCTTCATAGAAGGTGAAAGGTGGTTTGCACTTTTTCCGACTTGCGGCGCGACTTTGCAGGTCGCTCGGAACAGTTTGCAAAACTGTTCCGCGGCAAAGTGTAAACTGACAAATGAAAGATGCCAAATCCCTAATAAAAAATTTCAGGTCAGGTCCCTGCAGCAATTCTAATTTTGGCTGCAAATGGATTTTGATGAGGCCGCAATGTGTTGAAACTGCGTTTGCCCAAACCATCTTTGCACGGATTTTGACATTGATTTTTTCCAAAATTAGAATTGCTGAGGTCCCTGATAAAAAATTTCAGTCCTGATAAAAAATTTCAGGTCAGGTCCCTGATAAAAATTTCAGGTCAGGTTCCTGATAAAAAATTTCAGGTCAGGTCCCTGATAAAAATTTCAGGTCAGGTCCCTGATAAAAAATTTCAGGTCAGGTCCCTGATAAAAAATTTCAGGTCAGGTCCCTGATAAAAAATTTCAGGCAGGTCCCTGATAAAAAATTTCAGCCGGGTCCCTGATAAAAAATTTCAGCCAGGTCCCTGATAAAAATTTCAGCTTAGGTCCCCGATAAAAATGTCAGGTCCTGATAAAAAACGTCAGAGAGATATCCCTGATAAAAAATGTCAGGGACAGACTGCCCAAAAACTTTCAGCTCTGCTGATTATGGGATGACAACAAAATGTCAGGTCCCTGATAAAAAACGTCAGAGAGAGATATCCCTGATAAAAAATGTCAGGGACAGACTGCCCAAAAACTTTCAGCTCTGCTGATTATGGGATGACAACAAAATGTCAGGTCCTGATAAAAATGTCAGGTCCCTGATAAAAAACGTCAGAGAGATATCCCTGATAAAAAACGTCAGGGACAGACTGCCCAAAAACTTCCAGCTCTGCTGATTATGAGATGACAACAAATGACAAAAATGTCAGGTCTCCTGATAAAAATGTCAGGTCCCTGATAAAAACGTCAGAGAGATATCCCCTGATAAAAAACGTCAGGGACAGACTGCCCAAAAAACTTCCAGCTCTGATTATGGGATGACAACAAACCCACTTCACAACAATATCAGATTAAAAAAAGCACTATAACATATTAATATCAAAATTCTGTATGGTTCGTAAAGACCTTTTTCAATACGCTCTCAAAGATGTGAGATCAAAAGCGATTGAGGCGCTTGACAGGGCACCTGTTCACATGATAACATACTTTTATGCTGAAAATATGAGAGTGAAGAATAATGCTGTTATTTTGTTGAATTAACCTGAAAATCAGGATGAAAAAAAGCAGATTCGGGAAAAATATTCTGGCGGACAATTTATGCATGATGCTTTATAACTTATCTGACTTTTGTCATTCCACATTTTCAAACACAATTTTGAGAGGAAACAATGAGAGTATTTGCGATTTCAGACATTCATATAGATTTTAAAGAAAACAGACGGTGGGTTCATAACCTGTCCCAAAACGATTATAAAGATGATATTCTTATCTTAGCAGGCGATGTAACGGATATAGCGCTGTTACTTGCCGAAGCGTTTCAGGAACTTAAAAACCGGTTTTCAGAAGTTCTGTATGTTAACGGCAATCATGATTTGTGGGTGCGCCGGCGTAACGGGAAAAGTTCCTTGGAAAAATTTCATCTTCTCAAAACCATCGCCCGGGACTGCGGGATTTGTATGGAACCGGCGCATTTCGGGTCATTGTCTGTTGTTCCGCTGTTCGGCTGGTATGATTATTCTTTTGGCCAGCCTTCGGATGATATCCTGAGAAAATGGGCAGATTATTCATACTGCAAATGGCCTGATGATTTTGATGAAACCCGCATCACCCACCATTTTATTTCAATGAACGAAGCATTTTTGGCAACCAGAAACCGGTTTGTCATTTCTTTTTCCCATTTTTTGCCGCGGATAGACCTTATGCCGCTTTACATCCCCCCTAAAAAAAGGAAACTGTATCCGGTACTCGGAACATCAATGCTGGAAAAACAGATTCGCAAACTGGATTCCCAAGTCCATATTTATGGGCATAGCCATGTCAACCGACGCGTTTTAAAAGACAATACCCTGTACATCAACAATGCATTCGGCTATCCGCGTGAAACACGGATAACGGCAAAGAAATTGTACTGCGTTTTTGAGGGGTGAAGTCAGACCTTAAAAGTTTTAAAAACTCCCGCTATCTGATGGAAGCCCTCCGGAAAACGGTTTCTCCGCGGAGAATTAGCATCTGCAAATAAATTCCCTGCCGATCTCCTCAACCTCCCTTACTTCAACACAGCCGAACTCTGTTCCACCGGTTGCACATATGGACAACTTATAATCCCTGTCTATGTCATATTGTCTGAAATGACAATTCCTGAATCTGTTCCCGGTTTTGATTTTTATGCTTCCGTTATTTGCCTTTATTGTAAAAGAATCCAGCGGGATCGACAGGCCTTTGCCCTCTGCTTTGATATAGCTCTCTTTCAGTGTCCACAAATCGTAGAAATATTGTAATCTCTCCGCTCCGTTTTTATCCAGAAGATCGTTATACTCCTCTTCTGAAAAAAAACGTTCTGCGATGCCCAAATCAATCGGCTTGATAAATTCGACATCGGTTCCTATCACAGAGGTGTCTGTGGCACAAATCACCCATTCACCCGAATGGGAAATGTTAAAATGGAACCGCTCCGAATTTTTAAGAAACGGCTTGCCATATTCATTCTGGACAAAGGATATTTCATGGTTTTTTATTTTCATCCTGTTACAAATAACCGTTCTGGCCAAAATATCCCCTATCAGCGTCCTCTGAGCATCTTCCCAGTTGATAAACCGCTGAATTCTGGCCTGCTTCTTTTCAGACACCTCCGACAGAAGTCTGTCGAATAATGAGCTTTCCATCCTTTCCGAAAGTTTTACTGTATATAATTCTATCATAAAAACACCTTGAATGCCAAATTATAGTTAAAAAAAAATAGCGAGACTAAAAAAACGACACGCTTGGTTCGGACTGACAAATCCAAACTGGATCGGGAACATTCCGGAATCAGCAGAACCGGACTGCCGGATTCATCGATCCGTGAACCTGAAACCTGATCCTGCCCGTAAACTTAAACATTCAAGTCTAAGTTCGAGGTCAAGGTTGAGTTTAAGGTTTTTAACTAACCGATTTAAACCTAACTATAATACATCTCAGATAGAAAAACAACACAATTAAGCTTAAGTTCCAAGGTTTTTTTGACTAACCGATTTAAACCTATCTATAATACGTTTCAGATAGAAAAACAACACAATAATCAGGCAAATAATGGCGAACAGGTCCCCGACGCGGGTATAAATCGTCCGCTTGTTCAGCAAGGGAACAGAATGGATTAAAACTGCATCCTCAAAAAGCGATGTCGAAGCGATCACCCGGCCTACAGGGTCAATAAATCCGCTGATGCCGGTATTGGCTGACCGTATCAGGGACCGCTTGTTTTCCACCGCCCTGAAAATGGTCATGGAAAAATGCTGATACGGCGCGCTGGTTGTGCCGTACCATGCGTCATTGGTGATGTTAATCAGTAACACCGCTCCGTTTTTCACCATTGCTCCGGCAAGGTTCGGGAAAATAATTTCATAACAGATCTGCACGCCCAGGCGATAATCCCCCAGTGAAATCGTATCCCCTTTTTTTCCCGGTTTGAAATCGCCCGCATGCTCCACTATCTTACCGGCAAAAGACAGCCATTTTTTCAGGGGAACATACTCCCCGAAGGGAACCAAATGGACTTTGTCATACTTCCCCTTTATTTCCCCGTTCGGGCCGATCAGGTACGCGCTATTGTGGTAGTCCACTTCTTCCTTTTCCTTGCGGATAAAAGACGGGCTGCCGATCAGAAAATTTGAGCCGGCCCTCTGAATTCCGTTCATCACCATTTGGGTCATCCTGACATTGTTCACAAAATAAAAAGGGGTGGCCGTTTCAGGCCACACGATAAGATCAGGATGTTCGGGTTTGGCTGAGAGCGACAAGTCAATATATTTCTGAGTGGAAAAACGTCGGAACAGCCTGTCCCATTTTTTTGCCTGATCAATATTTCCCTGAACAATGGCGGCTTTTATCGACGGGGAAACCGTTCCCGACTCATCCACCGATTTTACACGCTGCGCCCCGTAAAGCCAGACAAGTCCGAATATTAAGGTAAAGAGAGCCATCGTTCCTGTTGCAAGACGTTTTGAGACCTTTGCTCCATGCCAGTCCTTCCTTGCCAGGCAAAGAAACATCAGGAAAAGCGCGGCGTTGGAGAGAGCGATCAGAAAGGAGACGCCATATACGCCGAACATATCTGAAATCTGGATCAGATGCAAATGTCTGAACTGGGAATACCCCATCAGTTCCCAGGGAAAACCTGTTAAAAGAAATGAGCGGATATATTCCAAGGCCACCCATAACACAGGGATTATGAAAAAACATATTCCGGGTCTCGAACAAAGTCCGACCAGTCCCATTGAAAACAACCCCACATAAAGCGCGAGATAAGAAGATAAAAGAAACAGAAGGGGGATGCACAC
>JAUCGI010000096.1 GCA_030378035.1 Desulfobacterales bacterium HSG2 | reverse complement strand
CCGACTTTCTTCCGAGCCTTGCCGGAAAGTATTGGAATTCGGCATCGGATCAGGAAGACAACGGTATCGGAAGGATAAATCAGTTTGAACTCAGAAGAGCGCGTATCCGCGTTGAAATCCTCAAAAATGAGAGTGACCCTTTCGCCAAATATGGGCTTTTTCAGAGACTGAATACCGGCGGAACCCAGTTATCAGAACAGGAAGTTCGGAACTGTATGGCCGTGATGTTAGACAAAGATTTTTATGAGTGGCTGAAGAATTGCGCCAGTTGTCCGGCGTTCGTCAAAACAGTTTCCCATACAGAACGATCTGCCAAAAGACAGGTGCATACGGAACTTGCCTTGCGTTTTTTTGTTTTTCGCAATATTCCGTACAATGGCAAACTGAATGTATGTGATTATCTTGATAACGCGCTTGTAAAGATTGCCACAGACCCTTCGTTTTCAAAAGAAGATGAGGGGAGTGTTTTCAATCGCACCTTTGCCTTGTTTGAGAGATCGCTTGGTGAAAGGGCATTCAAACTATGGGATGGTAACGATTTGAAAGGCAAGTCTCTGATGTCTCTTTTTGAAGTCATGGCAATATGGGTTTCTAAAAATATTGATCAGATTGAACAGATGAGTCAGGACGAACAGGATGCACTCATCAGAGAAAAATCCAAAGCGATTCCGGATGATAAGACTTTTCAAAAGTACAGGGCCAAGGTCAGCGGGTCATCACGTCTGGCTCATCTTCTGCCGATTGCTGAGAAGTAATTAAAACCATGGATAAAATCATAACATTAACTCAGTTGCAGGAAATTCTTAACGACGAGTTGTCAATAGGGATTGATCCCGCGCCGTTCAAAGTCAGATACCATCTTAATAGATGAGAGTCTGCTTAACAGACGTAACATTATCGCTGATTATAACGCCTTTTGGGGAGGGTGGATTCCGGGTCAGAAATGATAAAAATCCTGCCGATTTTTATCATTTCTGCCCGGAATGACAGGGTTGGAGCCTCTGAGAACGGAGTTCCCCCAAAAGGCGCGCTGCCGGATCGCTTCTATCTCTGGAAGGACGCGGGAAACATGCCCGAACCGATTGCCCCGACATTTGAAACCGACGCCGGGCCGATTCTGAAACCGTATCTGGATGAAAGTGGCATTTCGCCGGAGGATATCAGTTCCCAGAGTTTTGAACTCATTGTCGCCGCATGGCTGAGTTCCGTGCTGCACATCGGAATCCCGCCGGATCAGAAAAATGACATCCGGAACTGGATAACCCGGTCCGACCTGTCGGAAGCTGTCAGCGGGGGATACATGAGGCATGAGGTCACACTGTGAATGTTTATGCAGGGACCAATTTCGTTCTGGAGGCGGCGCTCCGCCAGGAACAATACAGGGAGTTTGAGGAGGTTTTTATGCCTGAAATGACGATCAGCATACCAGTCAGTGAGATTGCCAGAATGATTATGGCAATGAGCAAGCAGGAAGTCGAGACCCTGATGACGCTTCTGACAGAGGAGGGGGCCGAACTTCTGGAGCGTAAAAGGGATATCGAGTCAGGAAAAGTAAGATTGCTAACCAGGGACGAAGTTTTCGATGTATAAAGACGAATATTATCCCAAAGTCAGGAAAGACCTGAAAAAACTTGATGTTCGGATTCGTAAGGAGATTAAGGAAAAACATATCCTGACCATTCTGTCCGAACCCGATATCGGGGAAGCTCTCATAGGGGATTTGGCAGGAATCCGTGCTTATCACTTCAAAGCAGCCAGTCAGGAATATCGTATCGCATATATGGTTTCCGAGGAAGAAGAAAAAGTTTTTGTGCTGATGATCGGCAAAAGGGAGAATTTTTACAGGGTACTGAAAAGAAGGATATGAATCTTCTTGCCAATGGTGAAAAGCCATGAAAGTGGATATTCTTGAAAACAGAATTTTTGATACGCTGAATCCGAAAGAACTGGAGAGGTATCTTTCAAATAACAGATGGAAAGAGTTAAAGCGTGTTCCCGGCGAGGTCTCCATATGGGACAACAACAGTGAAAGGGGAAAGAAGTTTCGGATTTGGCTGCCGTTGGATAACAATCTGGGCGACTTTGCTGTCAGCATGAAAAAAGTTGTCAGAACGCTTTCCCTGTCTGAGAACAGGTCCCAGTTGGAAATATTGGAAGACTTCAACACGATAACTATCGGAGACGTGATAAGGGTGAAATCCGAAGATATTTTTAACAGGACTGACAGCACACTTCAGTTGGATGACGGCATAAGACTGATACAGAAAGCGGGAGACATGCTGAGTGCGGCGGCGTGTGCCGCTGTTGAGACAAAAACCGTTTTCCCATCCCGGAAACCGGGCAAGGTCAGCGAGTTCATGAAAAATATCCGGTTAGGGCAGACCGAGCGGGACGGTTATGTCGTCAAACTGATCTCTCCCATAGTGTCTCAGTCGGAACAACTGAATTTTCCCGACTTTCCGTCCGAATCACCTTTCGGGCGCCTGGCAACAGAGAAACTGATGCAGAGTCTGAGTTCCCTCAGGGATGTGGCGCTGAACACGCGGAAAAGAGGACGTTTTTACTTTGAACCGTTTCAGGAGATCGTATCCGAGGGGGTCAGTGCAAATCTGTGTGATGCGGTAACTGACGCAGATGATAAGAGCCGATACCGACCTCTCGGAGTGAGCGTCTCCTGGTCCTACATACCCCTTCGGAAAAAGGTCTGTGACAGGGTGGATTTTCCTACGGATATCATGCCCTATATCGGAAAGGCGGCACGCCTGTTCCGGGAAAAAAATCCGGAAGAGTTTTTTCTGGAAGGATATGTGACAAGGCTGCATCGGGAAGAAAAACACGGCAACGGAATAATCACAGTTGTCTGTATTGCGGATGGCAAGAAACGCAGAGTCAGAATCAAACTGAACAAAAATGATTATAACGAAGCTGTTGAAGCTCACAGAAACGGATTTGAAATCCGTTGCAGAGGAGAACTGATAAAGGAGGGAAATTCCTTCAGACTTGATAATCCTTTTAATTTTAAGGTGATACAAGATGAATGACTGTCAGAGAGTTTCGGAAGTCTGTGTGAACCTTTTGAAGAGGATGTGTTTGAAGGTTGCTGATTCTAACGGATTTTGTGGTTCCGCACAGTTCCAACCCGCGGAAACCGCAGAGAACACAGAGAAGCCGCGAAGGACCGCGGAGATTCGGGAGAGACTCCGCGGTTCTCCGTGTCTCCTCTGTGTCCTCCGCGGTTAAAAAACGGATTCGGACCACAAAATCCGTTCTCTGCGGTTAAAAACGGATTCGGACCACAAAATCCGTTAGAACCAGGAAGGTTGATGCAAAACATTTCTTAATTTTAATTCAAAACCATGGAGATTTAAAAATGAAATTAAAAACGATGATATTTTTTCTTTTTGCCCTTGTATTCTTCAACTCACAACCGGTATTCTGCCAGAAGACTTCTCCTTCGGGCAACCCGTCGCTGGATACCATTGTTGACAGGATTGAGAAACGCTATGCCGGCCCGGGCTTCACTGCCCGTTTTGATCAGAAATCGACCCTGAAGGCCATGGACATAACGGATACCGCGTACGGGAAAGTATTCATCAAACGCCCCCGTCTGATGAGATGGGAATACGAGTCGCCTGAGAAGCAGGTTATCCTGACAGACGGCGCTGAATTATGGCTCTACAAGCCCGAGGATAATCAGGTGATGAAAGGCAAAGCCCCTGAATATTTCGGAGACGGCAAAGGGGCCAGCTTTCTTTCAGACATAAGACTCGTCAGGAAAAACTTTAATGTCACTCCTGAAAAGGATAAGGGCGACTACCATATCCTGAAGCTTATGCCCAAAGAGAAGAAACTTGACATTGAATCCGTCTATCTCTGGATTTCAAAAAAGACGTATGACATTGTGAAAGTCATCACCTACAACACTTACGGAGATGAGAACCTGATTGAAATGAGCAATTTCCAGTTCCGGGACATTGACGGTTCTGTCTTCAATTTTATCATACCCGAAGGTACGGATATATTGAGGCTTGGGGAGTAGTCAGTGGTCAGTTGTCGGTAGTCCGTTGTCCGTTGAGATGGACAATCGACAACTGACAACTGACAACTAACAACTAACAACTAACTAACATAAAATGAGGTTCGTACAATGAAAAAATTCGTTTTAACTTTTATGGTAATTTTTGCACATATCGGTTTTTCATACGCTGAATCAAACAAACTTTCAGCTTTTCCCCGTAAATCCCCACGGATCGTGGGCGGCCATGACGCTCAAAGAGGCGTGTACCCCTGGATGGCCGCGATTGTCGAACCGGATGTCTTCCCGCTTATTGACGCGGTGTACTGCGGGGGAACGCTCATCGGTTCCAGATGGATTCTCACTGCCGGCCACTGTGTCAAAGACAGACGCGGAGATCTGGATCCCGAAGAGATCGAGGTGGTGATGGGAATTTATGATCTGACAGAGGACAAAGGGGAGCGGATCGGAGTCAGAAGGATATTCTCGCACTCTTCATACAATCTTTACACAGAGTATAACTTTGACATCGCGCTTTTGGAATTGGAAAGAGATGTGTCTGCTTATGAGACCGTAACCCTGATCACAGATGATCGCAACCTCGAAGGAAAAGAAACCATTGTCCTGGGATGGGGATATACCAATAAGACCAATCCTGAAAAATTGCAGGAAGTCACCCTTCCTGTCGTTTCCAATGACACATGCAATCAGGCTTATCTTGATACAGAGGAGTATTACGAAGACCCTGTCACCGAGAATATGATATGCGCGGGCGAACCGGACAAAGATTCCTGTGTGGGGGACAGCGGCGGGCCGCTTTTGCTACAGGACGAAGGAACCTGGAAACAGATCGGACTCGTCAGTTGGGGCGGAGATATCTGTGGGGACAAAGACTTATACGGCGTCTATACCCGCATATCAAAGATGGCCGACTTTATTAATGATCATGTTCACCCGGCTCTCCCCGAGGACAACTGTCCTGAGGATCCTGATAAGACCGAGCCGGGGATATGCGGCTGCGGACAGCCGGATACGGACAGCGACAGCGACAGCATCCCGGACTGTAAGGACAACTGCCCCAATATCAGTAACCCGGATCAGGCTGACGACGACAAAGACAGTGTCGGAAACGCGTGTGACACCTCTGTTGCCCGTCACAGTGGGGATTATAACCCTCCGGATTATAAAATCAGCCTCTCAGAGATGCTTCGTGTCCTACAGATTTACAATCAGGGAAGTTATCACTGCGATCCTGACGGAGAAGACGGATACGCCACAGGAGCAGGCAGCCGAACAACCTGTGAAGCTCACAGTTCAGACTACAATCCCAGGGATTGGCAGATCAGTCTGAGCGAATTTTTGCGGATGATTCAGTTATACAATTCTTCCCGATATCATTCGGATTCAAAGGGAGAAGACGGCTTTGCATTAGGAGAATAGCCTCTTGCTCTTAATCTTGCTCTTAATCTTGCTCTTAATCTTGCTCTTAATCTTGCTCTTAATCTTGCTCTTAATCTTAATCTTGCTCTTGCTCTTGCTCTTTATCTTGCTCTTAATCTTGCTCTTGATCGGATGGCGCGAGCAAGAGCAAGAGAGCAAGAGCAAGAGCAGGAGCAAGAGCAAGATCAAGAGCAAGATCAAGAGCAAGAGTAAGATCAAGAGCAAGAGTAAGATCAAGAGCAAGAGCAAGAGCAAGAGCAAGAGCAAGATCAAGATCAAGAGCAAGAGTAACAGGAAACATTATGGCTGAACCCATGACCCATGCTGACAATTTCTGGCTCTGCACAGATGACCCGACCAACCTGATGGTAATCGCCGGTTTTATGGAATTTGATGAGATTTTGGACTTCAAACGCGTGTGTGCAACCCTGAGGCACCGGCTGTTATTCCTTGACCGATTCAAAAAGCGGGTTGTCATGCCGATATCAGGCGGGGTTCCCGAATGGGAGGCAGACAGTCACTTTGATATCCGATCCCATCTCCATCGGGTGGCCCTGCCCGCGGCGGGCGACAGGAAGGCCCTTCAGGAAATGATCGGCGATCTGATGACCGTCCCTTTGGATCAGACCAAACCGCTGTGGCAGGCACATCTGATTGAAGATTACGGGGAGGGATGCGCCGTGTTTTTCCGAATCCATCATTGTATTGCCGACGGCATCGCCCTGATCCGCGTGCTGCTCTCCATGACAGACACGGACCCGGATGCGCCTTGGCCCGAGCCGAAACCTGAAAAAGCGAAAAAGCCACCCTCTTTTCTGTCAGGACTCCCTTTCGGCTCTGTAACTGAAAGTGTGAGGGAAGTCGCGGGGAGAACCTGGAACTTGGGAAAAAAACTGACAGACAAAGCCATGGAGACCGTATTCAATCCCTTTCACCTGATTGAACTGACAAAAACGGGCGCGGGCATGGCGATGGATACAGCAGGCGTTATGGCCAGACTGGCGCTCCTGCCGCCTCATCCGCCAAACAGTTTCAGGGGGCAGTTGGGAGTGCGCAAAGGTGTGGCCTGGACGGACCCGATATCCCTGGGGAACATCAGGACGGTCGGCGGAGTTATCGAAGCAACGCTTAACGATGTGCTGATAGCGACTATCACCGCCGCGCTGAGGCGCTATCTGCAAAAGAGGGATGACAAGGTTGATGAGCTTGAGCTTCAGGTGACGGTTCCTGTCAACATCCGCAAACCCGGGACAGAATTTGAACTGGGCAATAAGTTCGGTCTGGTCTGGCTGGCTCTGCCGGTGCATATCGAAGACCCGGTTCTCCGGCTCAGAGAGGTCAGACGGCGGATGGAGAGACTCAGAGACGCGCCGGATGCCTTTGCGGGGTTTTCAATTCTTAACACACTCGGCATCTCTCCGGCCAAAGTTGCGAAAAAGGCTGCCAGCTTCTTTGCCAGCAAATCCGCAGCCATACTGACCCATCTTCCGGGGCCGCGGCAGCCTCTGTGGTTTTCGGGCAAAGAGATCCGAAATATGATGTTCTGGGTCCCGGGGGCAGGCCGTGTCGGGCTGGGTATCAGCATTCTCAGCTATGACGGCAGGGTCACGGTGGGGCTTGTGACAGATGCGGGTTTGGTGCCGGATCCGGAAACCATATTGGAGGGATTTGAGGAAGATTTTCATTATCACTCTGATCTGGTGAAATCCCTTTAAACTTAAACGTGAACTTGAACTTAAACGTGAACGTGAACTTGAACTAAGTGAACCTGATTATAACGGAATTTGGGGAAGCCGGAATATGACAACGGATAGAAGGATTAAACGGATATGTCCGTTTAATCCCCGATCCGGGAATATCCGTTTAATCCCCGGAATCCGTTGTCATATTCCCGGGCCTCCCCAAAATCCGTTATAATCAGAAGTGAAAACGTAAACGTGAACATGAACTTAAACCTTCAGTTCATGTTAAGTTCAAGTTTAAGTTCAAGTTTAAGTTCAAGTTCAAGTTTAAGTTCAAGGGAATATTCGTATGAAAAATCAGCATGTCAAATGAAAACAGGCCCCGACCTTTTTCGTTGATGACAGTTCGTTATAAATCTCCATTGCCTTCTGATTCGGCTCTGAAATGAACGCTATGCCCTTTTTACAGAGCAGGTCTTCAAGCGATTTTTCAGGCTTCATCATTCCGCTGACCCCCGTTCCGGCGATAATGACTTCCGGTTCGGATTTTATAAGCCTGCCGATGTCATCACCGGAGAGCACATGGCCGCTTTTGCGCCGCCATCTGTCCTCCTTATGACCGTCAGGATAGATAATCAGGTCAGAGGAATACCTTTTTCCGTCAATTACAATGGCTCCGAATGAACAGGTTTCAATCATGCTAAGACCTCCTTTCAAGAATCTGCCGGATTTGGGAAAAGTAATATCTCAGCGACATCAGAATGACCAGCAGGTCCGATTCGATGGAAAATCCGCCGAAGTCGAAATGGGCACGGTATTCTCCGGCACCTTCGGTTCCGTCCCTGTGCAGCTCCGCAAAATACCAGTTCTGCCCCTTCACCATAAGGCCGTAAACATTGCTCTCACACCCCTCGTCCGCATTTTTCCTGTGAATGATCCACAAAGCGCCCAGCAGTTGTGCCAAGGCCCGGGAGACGGTCACGGGATTGGAAAAGCGTTTGTATTCATGCACACACAGGAGCGGAAGATCAATGTACCTTGTATAAGTCGAAGGGGCCCTGCCGTAAACCATGCCCGCGACACCTTCGAGCTGGACCGCCTCATCTCTGTAGCTGATCGGGCATTTCCCTATCAGAAAGGGGGGGATGCTCAGTTTTGCCAGCCCCAGAATCGGCAGAATGATGTTCTCTTTCAGTTGAATCTCGCCGTACTCTCCGGAGAAAGCCAGCCAGTCGGGATTCAGATCCGCCACCTGCCACGGCTTAAGGGCATCCCCGGAAGGCGGATAAATGTCGCTGATGTCCAAATCCAGGGACCTCAGGTTCCGCCGCAGAGTTGTGTCTCCCAGCTTGGGCATGGCTATTCCGCAATGCTGTTCCAGAAAGTCCAGCGTAAGCTCGCTCAAATTCATTGCCGTTTCTCCCATGTATAACGCGATGCAAATTTTAAACACAGAGGGAACGGAGTTCCGCGGAGACTTCGCGGCCCTCTGTGTTCTCTGTGGTTTGAAAAAACGGATTTAGGGGATGCCCGTGAACCTGAACGTGAACCTGAACGGTTCAGGTGTAAGTTCGGGTTCAGGTTCAAGTTTAAGTTCACGGGGCTCCCTAAATCCGTTATAATCAGAATATGATAAATTCTGTAAAACAGACGGCATCCTTCATTTGTCGGTTTACACTTTCGGGTGTCAGGTGAACTCTTTTTTTGTTCCCCTGTGCCTCTCTGCGCCTCTTTGTGCCTTTGTGCCTTTGTGTGAGACATGAAATGCCGGCCGCCGGCTCTGATTGGAAAAAAGTGCAAACTACTTTCGGCTTTTATGAAGGATGCCAAACAGACCTCCGAAAGTTTTAAAAACTTCAGGGCTTTCATTCAGACTTGCAAAAGTTTTGCAAACTTTTCTTTAATGTAGGACAATTTTGCAAATTGTCCATCCGACAGTTGAGCGGGACAATTTGCAAAATTGTCCTACATCCGGTGCGTTTTTTACCCCCTCTGAATACTGCCTCCGCCCCATTGACCCCTCCTTACAGATCGAATACATATCATAAAAACGAAACTAAGGACAGTTTTTTTTGCTGAATTTGAAAATGAATGCTATTCATATTTTTTATAATTTATATTTAACCGTTTCAGACGGTCTGAACGCGGCAAGGCGTATATTACTTCTCTCTTTTTTATGTTTTTCTGCTGCTTATTGGATATTAAGCGTATCTGATGCAACTGCCCAGGAAAATAACACAGAGACGGAAACCGCTGTGTCCGAAATTAGCCTCGGGCTTGAGGATGCCGTCAATATCGCTGTTGCGGTCAACAGAGATATTCTGAAATCGGCTTTCCGGCTGAAAAATCAGAAATTATCGCTGAGAACAGCCCGATCCGATTTTGATTTGAAGATATTTCCCAACGCGTCCGGAGGGGTGGGCGGCGATGAATCAGAGACTCAGAAATCCTTCGGCGCGGGGCTTTCGCTACAGAAAAAACTCACATTAGGCCCGCGGATTTCATTAGAGCCTGAAATAAAAAAGGGTGACACCTCTTATGAAAGCGGGTTAGGCGTCTCTTTTGAAATTCCCTTATTCAGAGGTGCCGGCCGGGAGGTCACATTGGACGGTGTGTACACAGCCGAATATTCGATCCGAAATGCGGAAAGGTCGCATTATCAGACGCTGGTCAGTACGGTCCTTTCAACAATTTCAGCTTTCTACGAAGTTGAAAAGCAGAAATCGCTGGTCAGGCTGAATGAAAATCTGAAGAATCGGATGTATGGCCATGCAGAGACAGCCAGAGCCAAAGAAAAGGTCGGCTTGGCCACGCCGATTGATGTTTACAGAGCCGAGATTCAGTTGAAAAATGTGGAAGACCGTCTGACCGGCGCCGTGGAATCTCTCCGCTCGGCAGAAGATGAGTTGAAAACGATTCTGACATTGCCTCTGGAAACCGGGGTGACGGTTATTGCTCCCCTCAAATGCGAGGATATTCATGTCACCGAAACAAAGGCCATAGAGACGGCCGTTAAAAAGAGATGGGAAACAGAGCAGGCAGAAGACGATTTCAACCATGTGGTCAGACAATCGAAGATTGCCAAGAACAAACTCCTGCCCGAATTGAAGATTGTGGGGAATTACTCGCGCCTGGGCACATCCGAGGATTTTGACCAAAGCATGACATTCGATGAGGACAGATGGGGGTTCCAGGTGATCGCAGATACCGATCTGAGCCGCGATTCGGAAAAAGCGAATTATCAGAAAAGCCTGACAAATATAAAAAACGCCGGACTGCGGATAAAAGAAGTCAGGGAAAATATTATAAAAGAGGTCCGATCCCACTTGCGTTTCACGGATAAGGCAAAAGCGAGGATCGGGATAAGACAGGAACAGATTGTGCAGGCAGAGGGAAAACTGGCACTGGCCCAGGTCAAGTTCAATTTCGGCATGGCGACAAACTTCGATCTGATTGAAGCCGAGACCGAACTTGAGCGGGCCCGGTCTGAACTGCTGTCTGCCAAGATTGATTATATTGTGGGCACCTATAAGTTCCGTGCGGTACTGGGCACACTGATTGAACGATCAGCAATTCATAACTGAGGAGGAATTATGATTTCAATGAATTTTAAAAAACTTTTCTTGTGGATGGGAGTGGGCATTCTCATCTCTTTTCTGTATTTTATCTCTTATGCCCCCCGATCAGACGACAACAATATTCGGCTGGCCCGCGTTAAAAAAATAGATTTTGACATTCAGGTCAACACCGTCGGTGTGCTGGATGCGGCCAGGTTCCATACCGTCTCCTCTGAAATCAGAGGGAACAAGGGAAAGATTATTTCTCTGATTGAAGACGGAAAGCGGGTGGGAAAAGGGGATATCCTTGTCCGTTTTGATCCCACGCCTTTTGAGACTGAGATTCTGTCCCTGTCCGGTGAGGTGAGCGCTCATGCCGCGGTATTGCAGGCGTCCGAGCAATTGCTCAAATGGGAGAAGAGTCAGGTGGCCCGGGAGATCAAAGTCGCGGAGTTTGAACTGAGTTCGGCGCGACTGGAGCTGAAAGAGATGCGCCACGGAGAGGGACCCATGCGGCTGGCCCAGTTTGAAAGCGATATGGAAGACGCGAAACAGGAATATCAGAAACATGAGAGTTTTCTCAAAGAGCTGAAAAAACTGAAAGAGAGGGGTTTCAGCAATCCCACGGAGATCAGTCAGGCTGAAGAGAAGGTCTTGCAGTTAAAGCGGGTTTTTGAAATCAGCAAAAGAAAGTATGACAGTTTCAGGGAGTATCTGCTGCCGTCCCAGATTGAAAATGCCGAGGCGAAAGTTCAGCGGAGCAGAATGGAGCTGGAACAGGCCAAGAAAAGCGGTTCGTACAAAATCGGCAAAGCCATGGCCGCTGTGAAAAAGGCCAGGCTGCAACTGAAAAATGTCGAAGAGAAACAAAGACAGTCCCAGCGTGAACTGGACAAGACAGTCGTCACCGCCCCGTTCTCCGGGATAGCCGTGCTTTTTGAAAGCTTCATGGGCGACAGGAAGCGGAAACCGCGGATAGGCGATGCGGTGTGGCAGAACAAACCGATCCTCTATTTGCCGGATATATCCTCTTTTATCGTAAAGACAAAAGTCAGGGAGGTGGATCTGTATAAGGTCCGAAAAAATCAGGCAGTGAACATCTGCGCCGATGCCTACCCTGACATGATTTTTACCGGCAGGGTTCTCTCCATCGGCGCGCTTGCAGAGAAAACCCGGGACCTGGGAATGGAGAAATATTTTCAGGTGACAATTTCTGTGGGTGGTCAGGATCAGAGGCTGCGGCCGGGAATGACCGCGCGGGTCGCCATCCTGAGTGAACGCGTCAAAGACGTGCTGAGTATTCCCATACAATCCGTATTCAGTGAGGGGAAGGGCAAATTCTGTTACAGATATAATGACGGCTATTTTGAAAAAACGCCGGTGGAAATCGGCGCGCAGAATGAATATTTTGCGGAGATAGCAACTGGCCTTGAACACGAAGACAGGGTCAGTCTGACAATGCCTGATCCCGATAAGGTGAAGACCGCTCTGACGCCTGCCCCTGACAGGATACGTTTTAACGGAGACGCGACCGCGCATGCGGGTATGCGTGAGGAAGCCCGGATAGTCCGAAAGAAGAAGCCGGACCCGATACCGGTTGAAAAAAAGAAAAAGAAGTCCGTACAGGATACCCGGCAGCCTGATGCTGATAAAAAGAGCGTCCGCATAAGCAAACTCAGGTCAGTGTCAGAACACCGAAGACCGGCTGCGCGTCAGAAGATGTCCTACTCGGTTCAGGCAGGGATCTGTCACGAGAAAAGGAACGCCGAAAGCATGGTCTCCGAACTGAGGAGAAAAGGATATGAAGCCTACCTTTTTGAAGCTTATGATTCTAAGAAACAGAAGTGGTTTGCCGTGCGGACAGGGGATTATGCGGATCTGAAAACCGCTTCCCGGGCCGCTTTCTCATTCAGAAAGAGGGAAAATACAAAGCCGGTTGTCACCCGCATAAATTCTCTTCGGCCTGTTCGTATTAAAGGGCTATAAATACCGGGCTCTTAATCTTGCTCTTAATCTTGCTCTTAATCTTGCTCTTGCTCTTGCTCTTGCTCTTAATCTTGCTCTTAATCTTGCTCTTAATTGGCTGGGAGTGCGAGCAAGAGCAAGAGCAAGAGCAAGAGCAAGAGTAAGCAAGAGTAAGCAAGAGCAAGAGCAAGAGCAAGAGTAAGAGTTTCAGACGCTGTTCAGATCCACCTTGTTTAATCGCATTATTAATGTGGATCGTCTTCTGTACTGCTCATGAATCCGGTTCAGGCGTTCCTGAAAAACAGATCTCCTGCCCTGATAGACCGCCAGTTCCCGAAGCTGTAAAAGAAGGCGGACCGCTTCGTCATACGTTTTTGCCTTTGATTTCTGAATCAGTTCGTCAATATTTTTCCATACCCGAGGCTCCTTCTGAGCCAACGCTTCCAAAGCCCGTATACGATCCGTCTCTGCTTTCTCAGCTTTCTTTTGTTGTTCATCTTCCCATTCCTGATTTGAATCCTCAAAAAGCTGCTTTACTGTGCGATGTTCCTGAGGCTTGGTCCGGGGCTTGCTGACAAGTTCGGATAATCTTTTGTTTATTTCGACTGAGAGATGGGCTTCTCCCCGGGCCAGTCGCAACAGGAATGCCTTACATTCTTCTCGCGGGAGTTTTCTGATCGCCTGAAGCAGATCATCATCCGCCGGCGGCTTCCGGTCCGCGCTCTTTTTCGCAGCCGCCCGGATCAGATGGTCCTCTATTTCAAACAATTCCGCAAAATCACGCAGCGGCCGGGACAATTTGCGAAGTCCCGGGGGGACAGACGGCTCCGATATGTTCTCCTCCATCTCTTCCATTGTAATCGCCTTGAGCCATGCGAGATAGAGCAGCCGGTAATCCCCCTTCAGAATATCATCCCGCAGGCAGGCCAGTGAAGAGAGCCATCCCTCTCCCTCTATCCAAAACCCGCCTTCCTCTTCGTGGAACTCGATGTTCAGAATAAGATACTTGTTCACAGCCGAAAGTGAGACATAGCCCTCTTTGCAGTATGGCCGGATCTGATCGGGATCAACAAGCGACTTGGGGAGACGAAAGACCAACTGCCTGCTTCCCCAGTTGGCCAGATACAGCATGGCATCGAAGTACTTGGCCAGAATTTTTTCAGAATCTCCGGGAAAATTACTGTAACTGTAAGTAAAAATCGCTCGGGCAGGACTGATTTCCACCCGGCTGGATAAATGGCTGACAGCCTCTTGCTCTTTATCGCTCAATGGTCTGTCAATGGCTTGAAATTCATAATACTGATATTCGCTCATAATTGCCTCCGGGTCAGGAATTCAAAAATTCTGACCTGATTGTCGGTAAAACGAAAAGTTTTCCTCACTTTTCAATTCACACTTCTTTATCTGTTGTTTCCGTAAACATGAACATGCACATATACGAAAAGATTCTGATTATAGGGAGGCCCCTTGCACTTGCACTTGCACTTATGCTCAGATCCCGGACATTCATTAACGGAGTACGCTCAGGCCGGAAGTCTGAGCGCGGGTCTGAGTGCGGGTAGCAAGTTTAAGTGCAAGTGCAAGTTTAAGTTTAAGTACAAGGGGCCTCCCTAAATCCGTTATAATCAGGAAAAGATTAACATGCATGTTCCTGGTTCCAACGGACTTTGTGGTCCGAATCTGTTTTTCAACGCAGAGGACTCGGATCACCGCAAACGACCGCGGAATCCCGTCCGAATCTCCGCGGTTCTCCGCGTTTTCCTTACTGGCTGAAATTATACGGAACCACAAAATCCGTTAGAACCAAGCACGCTCATGTAAATTGGGATGCCCTTTTCTGCCAAAGAAACTCGTTTTTTTTTCAAAAAAACATCATTTCTGATTCTAACGGTTTTTGTGGTCTGAATCCGGTGTTTTAACCGCGGACACAGAGGACGCGCAGAGCATCGCGGAGTCCCGCCCGAATCTCCGCGGCCTCTTTGTGACCTCCGCGGTTTCCTGACCGTCTGAAATTATACGGAAGAACAAAACTCCGTTAGAACCAGAAGCATTCATACTAACCGAGCGTGTAAAACATAACGGGTGATCGCCAAGTCATAAGCTTTGTCAACGGCGTTTCGGGGGTCCCTGGAGCAAAATTCGGATCCGACACTGAGACCGAATATGCTTCTTATAAACACATCCTTCTTTATCAATGTCTTCTTTGGGTCATCCAGAGAAAACTTCACAAATAATTTGTCGCCGATCTTCACATCCTTTTTTGTTTCCAATTCAAATTTCAAACCGCCGCGTGACAGATCTTTCACCGTCATTCTTCCTTTAATATTCCCATTCCTCACGGCATATATTCCGGGAATACGAACTTCTCTTCGCCGGAATTTCCTTCGTTCCACAACAACAGTATTTGAATGTCCGCATCTGCACCGGCATTCCATCATAAGAATTTCACTGACATTCATGTAGGGGGAAAAATCCATTGTTATTTTCTTTTCACATTTCGGACATGCAAATGTGGCGACATTATCGTTGTTCACAAAAACTCTTTGTTCTGACATTTTAATAACCCTGTATCAGTAGTTCCAAAAACCGGGCAGGAAGCCTCCGAATACGCCCGGCCCGAATAGACAACTCCAACCCGGACCCGCCGGATTTACCATTTGCCAATCTGAAGGAAGCGTTTTAGATATTCCTGGTTTACATACATAGCTATAAAACAGTAATTATAGCCATCTTCTGAAACAAGTCAAGAAAATTTGATGCATTTCCCCCAAGTTTCTTCAACAGTCATCCCTGCCAAATACCAAATCACCAAACACCAAAACACCAAACACCAAATTCAACAGTCATTACTGCCAAATCACAAATCACCAAATCACAAATCACAAATCACAAAATCACAAAACACAAAATAACAAAACACAAAACACAAAACACCAAATCACAAAACACTAACCCGCATTGTGAATGGTGACCTGTGTGAAGGGAATCTCCCAGCCCTCCGTGTTACAGGCTTCCACAGCAAACCTCTGGATCTCCCTGGCAATTCTGCTATAAAGGGGCGCGGCCTTTCCGGTAAAATCAGCAATGATTTCAAAATCCAAAGATGAGGCCGCGGCGGTCTTGAAGTCAACTCTGAGGAGGGTCAGATCATCCCCGAACCCGTCGGCTTTCAGTTTCTCTTCCAGAATCTTTCCCAGCTTTTCAGGGATTTCCCGAGTGCTTGCAGCCTGATGCCTGTAGTCGATCCCGAAAGTCACCTTGAGACGGAACTTATCGGAAAGATTGAGCGGATTCAGTCCCAGAAAGTCTCCTGTCAGATAGGTTTTGCGAGCGCCCCCGCGAAGGCAAAGCTGCACCGTTTCATGGGTCTGACTCACCACTTCGCCCCGTGTTCCGTCCGCCAGAATGACCCATTCATTTTTTTCGCAGGGAAACCAGGGGGCGTCCTTATCATAAGGGTATGAACTCAACGCTGTGAGCATCCGCAGCGGAAGCCTGATTCTGCTTTTCAACGCGGGATTTTCCAACTCGCTATAAACATTCAGGGAGACGACTTTCCAGGGAACCCCCTTATAAAAGACTCGTTCCCCCTCTCTGACCGAGCCCAGGTTTAACAACAATTTGATTTCCTCCCAAAATTCAGGGATGTTCAGCCTGGCAGCCCAGATAAAACCCAAAAGAAAAAAAACAGCAAGGGTCAGAATGACCCAGTCACCATATATATAAAGCACTGTCAGCATGGCAAATATGGCGCCGATACCGGTAAGAATGTGATAAATCACATCACACAGCCGGATGTAGAACGGCCGTTCTTCTGCCTTATGGATCGGACTGAGTTTGTAAATCCCCCGATGAATCAGACGGAGAATCAGGAAAACCGATATAAAGGCCAACAGAGAAAGCAGGAGATTTTTTCCGCGGCTTTTAAAGAATAACTTCAAAATTACCTGGACAGACCCCCAAAAAGACTTTTTCTCTTTGCTCAGAACCTCCAAATGCAGCTTGGACACCTCCAACTGGCTGGAAATTTTCTTTTTTCTGTTTACCCATATTTTCTTCAGCGCTTTCAACTGCTTTATGATTTTTTTCTCTTCAGTCTGCTTAATGAGCGCATTAATGTTTTCAATGGCTTTTTGGACAGTCGGAAGCCTCTCGTCATAGAATGCGATGTTACTGCGAAGTTTTTCGATCTGCCGGGGCCGGGCCGTCATTTTTTTAACTTCCTGTATGACCGGCCGCAAAAGCTCCTGAACCTCTTTCTCCCATTTGAAATCTTCCTCAGATGTCTCCTCAAATCCTGATATGTCAATGCCGGCTGCGATTTTGTCAAAATTCATTCTGAGAATCTCCAGATTCTCATTGAGCTGTTTGAGTTCTTCAGCAATCCTGGTCCTGTCGGCTTCTGTTCTTGCAGACCTGAACTGTTTTTCCTTGTTCTTGATCTGCCGCTTCAGATTATTCATATCCCGGATAATTTTCCCAAGGGTGGAAATATGCCCCTCTTCTTTTGCCGGCTCTTCTTCATTCACCTTATCCGGTTCTGTCGTTTGTCCGAATACAAAGCCGCATTCAGAAAAGAGTGATAAACTGACAAAACAGATAATAAAAACTCGTATTATATTCGATTTGAACATATTTTAATTCCTTTCTCTTTCTCTTTCTCTTTCTCTTTCTCTTTCTCTTCCTCTTCCTCTTCCTCTTAATCTTGGTCCTGCTCGTGTCCATCCAATTGAGAGCAGGGTAAGAGCAAGAGCAAGAGCAAGAGCAAGAAAGTTACCACAATCCCTTATCCTGACAAGGTTTTTTAACAAAGGGATTGGTGTTGCCTTGGAAACCTTCTATTTTTTTACATCGTTCACATTCCCATTCATCCACAGGATCTTTTTTGTCCCACTCCCGGAATTGCTGTTTCTCCTCTCCGGATATGACATTTCGGCCGGGATAGGCGTAATTCATATAAAAGTATGTCCTGGCAATATCCCCTCTGACGCGGGACGGGGCTTCGGCTCTCTTTTCTGATACTTCAAAATCACACTTTCCGAATTCCCTTTTTTCACCCGGGATGATCCTGTAAGGATAATTATTACGCCGCTGATTGATTAAACCGATTGCCGGGGCCAGATTATACATATCCGATTCCATGAACCGATAGGCCCTTGACTCGCGTCTGGCATTCTCCCTGCCGCTCACTTTTTCACATTTGAAGAAGAGTTTTTGTATAAAAGACGGCAGCCGGCACCCGAACGATTTCTGCGTTTCCCATGAGTCAAATGTTCTTCCGAACTGGGAAGCCGGTACAATATGTTCCCATTCTATGCGACTGGCTCTTTTCCCTTCTCCCACCTTGCATCGGATCTTTTTGCTTTTGCTGAATGCGCAGTCACAGTAAAATGTTTTTCTGTGACTATTGTAAACCTTGTTAAGCAGTATCTCCTTTACCTTAATGAAGCTTTCATACCTTGTGTTCCCTTTTTTTGAAACTCTCTCCTTGCCGCAGCCCGGAACAATCAGCATAACGACAAGGATAAAAAAACAAAGAAACTTGTACATTGATAAACTCCTTTCATTTTTTTGCTCCCGTCGGATGGATAAATCTTCGGCGGAATACCAGTTTAAAATTTTGCTTCGTAAAACTTTTCCATATTTTTTTCCTTTCGGGTTGAACAGTGTTAAAGATTGTATGTCCTCATTATCTTGCTCTTGCTCTTTATCTTTATCTTGCTCTTTATCTTTATCTTGCTCTTTATCTTTATCTTGCTCTTTATCTTTATCTTGCTCGTTATCTTTATCTTGCTCTTTATCTTTATCTTGCTCTTTATCTTTATCTTGCTCTTTATCTTTATCTTAATTAAAATGGACACGGGCAGGATA
>JAUCGI010000001.1:28832-117446 GCA_030378035.1 Desulfobacterales bacterium HSG2 | reverse complement strand
CAGAGGGATTTGGCGAGACAGCCGACGAGAAGTCCCACATGTCCGAAATGATGTCCCCGCATGTAATCAGGCTTGCCGCTGTTCTCCGAATCCCGGTGCGGGGATTTGACACCCGGCATCTTCGGGGATTCCTTGGAAATTCTGATGCCGTCCCCGATGAGAAGAGGCCGCCCGCCGAATGTCACAAGCGGATACCGGCTGACGGCTGTCCGTATCCGGTGACTCACGAGATCCTCCAAGTCCCACGAGGCGGCACGGAAGAAGCGCGGCATCGGATCGTAACATGAGGGACCGAGGAAAAGCCATCGGACAATGCTGCCTGCTCCCTGATGATCAAACCGGACCACGAATCCGAAAATAACGACTGAGAACCATAAGAAAGCGGCCTTACGGGAAAAACATCCGCGAAATCCCGACATGAGGGAGTCAACAGTTTTAATCACAGTCATTGCAAATTCCTTTCATGGACTGATAATTCCGAAATGATTGTATCCCCCTGATACTGTTTGTTCGGGAAAAAACGGCAAATGAAAATGCCCGCGAATAATGTTTCCGAACCCTTTGTTCCTGAGGGACTCTTGTTTTTTCGCACACTCGGAATTCTGAATAATGTTCCGTGATCTTCGGAAAAAATTTGACAAACTGTGATCCGGGGGTTAACCTTACTGAAAACACAGAATGCCGTCAGGCAGATCAGTAAGGAGGATAATCTTATGCCTGACAAAGAATTCACCTGGTTTTTTGTCATATTCAGTCAGGAGTTCCGTCAGGACAGGCGGATCGCCTTCGAGACGCTCATGTTTCTGGCAGTGGCCCACTTTTTCGGATTCTGCAATCCGAAACAGCTTGCCGATTTTCTCGGCATTCCCCACCAGGGGCTTTACAGAGCCATGGAGGGATGGAGCATCTACTATCTCAGAGAGATGCTCATTCGCTTTATGGTGAGGCAGGCGGCCGAGCAGCTCAGGCCCCTCCTGAAAAAGAGCGGTGCGACCCTGTCCCGAGCCGTCGTCACTCTGACAGTCGACAACAGCGTGACTGACCGGCTGGGCAAACTGCTTCGCCGCACATGGAGCTGGTACGGCGGTCGCTGCAAGAAGGTGGTCAACGGCAGTGATCTCCCGGGAATCGTGATGACGATCAGCGGCATCGCCTTCCCCCCGCATCTGCTCTTCTGTTCCAAGCAGGGCCGGGCCAACACCAGCAAACCGGACCTTCTGATCAGCATGCTGACCCGGCTCACAGAGGAATTTGCCAGAGAGGGCATTGATCTGACCGCCTTTCCCATTACTCTCGATTCGTGGTTTGTGTCCGAGGATATGAGACAGCGGCCCGGGGACCTGGGATTTGAAAAGATCATCATTGCCGGCAAGGGCAACCACACCTTTAAAATCGGCAAGGTGAAGCAGAAGGCCTCCTCGTGGAAAAAGACGCCCGGACTGATCGGGGATCAGTGGGGAACTGACGTTCCCTCCCTCAGAACCGAGGCTGTCAGTCCGACATTCGGTCTTGTTGTTCTCTTTTTCTTCGAAAAAGTGCCACCCGCACTTGTTATCTCATGGATTCCGGCAAAACCCCCCTGCGCGGCGCTGAAATCTGGCGGATATGGAATCAGCACCATGTTACTGAGTGCTTTTGGAAAATCCTCAGGTCGGTACTCGGGATAAGGGCCATGCGCCCTCGGGGCGACGGCCTGTATGCCACCCTGCTGATAAAGGTAATCGCATACATGCTTGCAATAAAGCTCAGTATGAGGAGGCCCTTTCTGAAAATGTCCGTCACGGAGATTATGCGGAAAATCAGAAGAGAATCCGATTTGGAAGACATTCTCCGTGAGTATTTCCATCTTCCGATCCAGGTTGCCTGAGGAGTGTCATAACATGTTATTCAGAATTCCGGGAATGAGAAAAAATCAGAATTCAGCAGGAACAAAGGTTTCGGAAACATCTTTCGTGAGCATTTTCATTTGCCATTTTTTCCTAATATAACAGTATCGGGGGTGTACAGTCATCTTGGAATTATCAGATATATTATTTTGTAACAAGTTACGTTATGTTGATATGTTTATACTTTAATATGTAAATTTAATTTTGCGTGGGCCCTTAGGTCAAAATAATAGCGATCAATACAACGGAAAAGCGTTTTGCGTTTTGTTGCGTTTTGGGGGCGGACCTGGCTATCCTGTTGTTATTTCAGCATAAAGACTCAGAAAACAGGCGTTTTTCGGGCTTAAAACCTCCTTTTCAGTGGCAAAATCAGGGTGTGTCCCATCTACCCATCATGTCAAATTTGAAAGACGGACATTTTCCGACTTCAGCTATGGATTCCGGGTCAGGACTGAAAAAATGTCCCATTTTTTCAGTCCTGCCCGGAATGACGACAGGTGGAGGTGGGACACACCTTTTAATGGGTGTGTCCCATCTACCCATCATGAAAGACGGACATTTTCCGACTTCAGCTATGGATTCCGGGTCAGGACTGAAAAAATGTCCCATTTTTTCAGTCTTGCCCGGAATGACAGGTGGAGGTGGGACACACCCAAAATCATCATTTGGCATCGTTTTTTTTAAACAATGATCCGCTATAATGGTGGCTAGGTAAAATTATGAGTTGTAAGGGCTAAATGGGTTTAAAAGCAGGGCATTCGCATGAAAATTTTGAATGTTATGAGCTTTCCCAAAATTTATTAAAAATCTGTCGGTGACAACTTTTAAGTTTGGCTAAGAAATCTGTCGGTGACAACTTTTAAGTTTGGCTAAGAAATCTGTCGGTGACAACTTTTAAGTTTGCCTAAGAAATTTGTCGGTTTCGGAAAGTCGGCTGTGAAAATGTGAAAATGTGAAACCGGGAGTTGCATATTCTGACAGTTTCCGATATGATTTTTTATCTGGACAGTAGAAAGTTCTATCCTGTCAATTTAAGTAATTTGTAAAATATCAGAAAATCATTATTGACTTTTTATAAGGATGAATTACCATGGTAATGAAATAAATTCATCCATGAAAGGAATTTGCAATGACTGTGATTAAAACTGTTGACTCCCTCATATCGGGGTTTCGCGGATGTTTTTCCCGTGAGGCCGCTTTCTTATGGTTCTCAGTCGTTATTTTCGGATTCGTGGTCCGGTTTGATCATCAGGGGATAAGCAGCATTGTCCGATGGCTTTTCCCCGGTCCCTCATGTTACGATCCGATGCCGCGCTTCTTCCGTGCCGCCTCGTGGGACCCGGAGGATCTCGTGAGTCACCGGATACGGACAGCCGTCAGCCGGTATCCGCTTGTGACATTCGGCGGGCGGCCCCTTCTCATCGGGGACGGCATCAGAATTTCCAAGGAATCCCCGAAGATGCCGGGTGTCAAATCCCCGCACCGGGATTCGGAGAACAGCGGCAAGCCTGATTTCATGAGGGGACATCATTTCGGACATGTGGGACTTCTCGTCGGCTGTCTCGCCAAATCCCTCCGCCTTCCTCTTCACGGACAGATTCACGAGGGTGCGGGTGCGACACGCCACGACATCGGAGAGGGAAAACACACGGTGGTGACCCGCATGGCGAATCTTGTCCTTCGGACAGCGGCGCGGATCGGAATTCCGTGTTATGTGACTCCTGACGCGTACTTCGCCGTCGGTCCCGCATTCCTGATCTTCGGAGACGCCGTCAGTGAGAAGGGGGAGCAGCTTGTCCGTCTCATCACCCGTGCGAAAAGCAACCACGTCGGATACGCCGTCCCCGGAGACGATTCCCGGAAAAAATTTCGGGAGGGGGACAAGGTGATCCTCCGGGAAGTTTTCGAGTCTTCCGGGCAGTTCGGGGAAACGGAGGTGACGACTGGCGGAAACGTCGGAACAGTCCGGTGCCGTGTCACGGCTCTCCTTTGGAGACCCGTCGGCGCCGTCATCCGCTTTGTCCCTGTCATCGACGGGGATGCCCGTTACATCCTCATGTGTTCCGACCTGACACTCTCCGCGGGGCGGATTGTCACAATATGTCCTTACCGTTCCAAGGTGGAAAACATGTTTCTGATGCCGGAGCATCTCATCGGGGGATTCTGCCATCATTTCCGGACAAAGGCCTTCCCCCGGCTCGGACGGGGAGAGGAGCCGAACCTGTGCGAACTCGGTGATTCGGAAATGAACAGAGTCAGTCTCACCCTCGAAGCCACTGAGCGTTTTGTCAGTCTCGCCGGCATCGCACTGGGAATTCCTCAGTATGTCTCTCTGACACGCGCCGCCGAGGTGTGGGAAAAATATCAGGGATGGCTGAGAACCGTCTCTTCCGAACACCCCTCGGAGGGAGTTGTTCAGAGTGTCATTCGCACCGAATTCCCTTTCTCCGGCAAAGTTCCGGCTGACGGAACTTTGCGGATGATCAGAGAAAGAAGCCGCGGAGGTCCGTCCGACCTGCTGTGCGACCCTGACATATAAGGTGCGGGCATTTTTCTGTTCAGTCATGAGTTATTTATTTTACTAGCTGAAACTTTCTACTGTCCAGTTTTTATTTTCAGGTTTTCACCGGGGAAAGCGGCTGTGTGACAGGGAAAAGCGGAAAGGGATAAAGACACCGGGCATGGCGGAATGCGGCATGAGAGAGACAGAATCAGCACAGGAGTCCGCTGCCGTGTTTCCGGCCCCGACAGCGATGCGGAACAGTTCGGAAATGCCGTGCGAAAGCACCGGGGAACTGAGAATTCTCCTCGCCGGTGTCCGACGTCGCATTTCGTGAGGATGATATCCGGATTCGCAAAGATCATTCTCCGACAGACATGGCTGTGATACGCCATGTTGCCCTCAGTCTGTTAAAAACGGGAGAAAGACAGCAAAAGCGGGGGCAGAACGCCTGCGGTCCGGGTGGTGAATATCTCTTAAAAATGCCTGATTCGTGACTTTCCGTCATCTGACAGAAAATTTCTGAGAATTCTCCGCTTCCCGGAGTATCCCGGCAGTCCGGTTCCGTGCCGCACAGTCGGGAATGCGGTGGATGTGATATGCGGGAATTCCCGGATTCCGCCCGGAATTTTTTATGAGCCGATTCCCATCCTCCGAAGTCGGAGTGTGGGGCTCGGAAATATTCGTAAAACCCGGTATCACAGAATGAGAATAATTCATATTTCGCAGAATCCTGTGTGACAGGGATAACAGAAATATCACGGAAAAACCGGTCTTTCCGGAAAGACACGGACTGTGCGGATCCCCCGGGTAAGGAAGACAACCCGGAGATTCTCCGGGTTGTGGCATATGGTAATCCCTGTCAGCCGGGATACCGGTCAGATGAGGCATGCAAAATGACGGTCCCGGACAGAATTCGCGGTCAGCGGATGTGAAAGTTTTTTCTCGGCAGTCCGGGGAAAATATGCGAAAACCGGAAAAATCCGAAATAAAAATTCAGAATATTTTTCAGGAGGGACATATGCCTGCAAAGTGGCCTGCGGACATTGTATTCAGAGAAGTCATACTCACAGTCGGAGACAGGACGTGTCAGTTCTGCGGAGGTCGGCTGAAAATTCGGAAGAGTCGGATTCATCGCATACACAGTTTGGAGGGACCTCTCAGACTGGTCTGCAAACTGTCGTGCTGTTCGGACAGGGAATGTCCGGGGAACAGAACCCTGCTCAGTCCCCGGACGGAAATTCCCATCACCATGCCGCGATGGAGAATCGGATGGGACGTGCTGCTGCGGATGGGCTTCCGAAGAAACAAACGACACTGGTCAGTTCCCCGGATTCAGGCGGAGCTCCGCGACAGTTGTCAGCTGAGACTGTCGGAGGATGCCATTGCGGAGTATCTGAGAAAATATCAGACAATGGTGGCCGCGAGACATCAGGATGTCGCAAGACTGCGTGAAATCTGTCATGATTGTCAGGATGTCATCCTGACCATTGACGGCATTCAGCCGGAAAAAGGTCATGAGACGCCGTATGTGGTACGTGAACTGCGGAAACAGCGGATTTGGTTTGCGGAATCTCTCCTGTCAGGCACATATGCCGAAATCCGCAAAGTGATCCGTCGTGCAAAAATCCTCGCCCTGCACCCGGACATGCCTGTCCGGGCCTGGGTGTCGGACAAACAGGAGGCGTTTGTGGTCAATATTGCCGCCGAGTTCCCCGATGTGCCTCATCGCCATTGTGACAATCATTTCCTGCGTGATCCGGCACAGCCCGTGCTTGAAAGGGACATCCATGCGAAAGTCCGGATGCGCAGGAAGATTCGGGGACTTCGGACGATTGAGAAGGAAATTCTGGCAGAAACGGACGGCCCCTCTCAGGCAACGGCCCCGCCGAGTCAGAACCGGCAAATGTATGCGGCCCGGATTGTGCCCGACTACTGTGCCGCTGTCCGGGGCATTCTCAATGACAATCACGGAGGGCCGCTCACTCCGCCCGGCTGGCGCATGGCCACGGCACTGACGGCTGTTTCCCAGTCCATCGGACGGAATCTGAGTCACCCTTCCACCCCGATCAGCGGAAAACTCGGACGACTGTCCGGGTTTGTCCGGCGTGGCCTGTCCGTCTGCAACCGGGAGAAAGGCCGCACTGAGGAGTATGTGGACGACCTCAGGCGGATATTCGGGACACTGAGTCCTGACAACGGGACGCCGGCAACACGTCAGACCGAGTTCCGACACCTTACGGTTCAGCCAGGCCGGACGAAGGACCCGGTCAGAATCCATATGAGTGACATCATGCGGAGTTTTGAAGAGGGACTCTTTGTCGGGAGTGACGATCCTGACATTCCACGAGACAACCCGGATTTGGAACGCTGGTTCAGAAAGCCGAAAGGCCATGAGCGAAGAATTCACGAGCATCAGCATGCCGGCATCCGAATCGTGTGTCAGGGGCCAACCTTGCTGCCCGCGCCGGACGCTCATCTTTCGCGAACTGTCCCCTTCACATATCAGGAACTGCTGCCATATGTCGGGGCAAAAGTTCCCGAATCTCAAAACAGGTCATTGGAACGTCATCGGATTATGAAAAAGGCGAGCTCCAAAAAAAACGGGCCGATCTGCTGACAAGTTTGGAAGAAAGGTATCAAATAATGGTGGAATGGTCATGAAAAAGCCTATAAGACGGACTGTTTACATGCCAGCCACCTTTATAGCGGATCATTGATAAAAATAGATGATGAATTCGATTTGAAAGAAGAGTATGCGAATTATCTGACGGAGAAATATAAATAATGGGCATCCTTCATTTTGCATGAAAAGTAGTTTACACTTTTCGGATGATAAAAAGTTCGGACTTCCGCCTTTAGCGGTGTTGCGGAACTACGAACTTAAAAGTGTAAACCCATAAATGAAGGATGCCAAATAATGCATAAGATATTTTGAAAAAGAAGCATCATTGCCGTCTGTACCGCTGAAGAATACTTAAATATATGGCATTTGAATCGCCGAAAGCCCCGAAATCAAATTCAGGGCTGAAAGCGAAAGCAGGCTGAAGCCAGCTATGCCAAGTGTGCTTCAGCGTACTTCTGCATTATATCTGTAACGATTTGGGAATTGGAGGGAATTGGTGTGGGCTTTTCAGGAGGACAAGCTTGATGAAAAACAATAATGAGCTTAACGATTCAGGGAGAGTTATTAAGGGAGACTGTCTGGAAATTCTGGCTTCGCTTCCTGATGAGTCAGTCGATCTGGTTTATGTTGACCCGCCTTTTTTCACGCAGAAAGTGCAAAAGTTGCTGAACAAAGAGAATAATCTGACAACTTATGAGGATATATGGAAAAATAAAGATGAGTATTGTTCATGGATAAGGATGCTGCTGATAAGACTGCACAACGTCCTGAAAGAAACGGGCGCTGTCTATTTTCACTGCGACTGGAGAACAACTCACTGGGTCAGGAATTTGCTGGATGACGTTTTCTCTTGCAGAAATTTCAGAAACGAAATAATCTGGATTTACAGAAGATGGTCAGCCGCTTCAAATGCTTTGCAAAGAAGCCATCAGACAATCTGTTTCTATTCCAAAAGTGATCGTCATAAAATCAGCAATATTTTTGAAGATTATTCACCGATGACCAATCCCGACCAGAACTGGCAGGGAAGAGCACGGGACAGTCACGGCAGAAGCATTTACAAAAAGGACAGAGACGGAAATATTGAAGCTTACGGAAAACAGAAAAAGGGAGTTCCTCTAAGAGATGTATGGGACATACCGTATCTGAACCCGAATGCAAAGGAGAGAGTCGGATATCCGACTCAGAAGCCTGTTGAATTGTTGGAGAGAATTATAAAAATCAGTTCCGAAGCAGGGGATACGGTACTGGATCCGTGTTGCGGAAGCGGAACCGCACTGGTGGCCGCAAAATTGTCAGGAAGAAAGTATATTGGAATAGATATATCAGAACCGGCTATTTCCGTTACAAAACAGCGTCTTAAAAATCCGACAGTCTCCCGCTCTTATGTAACCTCAAACGGCAGAGAATCCTGTTCAAAATGGATTTACGGGGATAATGACCGGAAGAGAGCTATTTTCTCAGTAATCCGAGCAAAACCGGTTTACCGCAATAAAAACCTTGACGGTTTCCTGAATCTTTCATTCAGCAATGAAGTTGCAGGGATAAAAATATTGGATAACACAGCCGACATTATTACAAGCACAGAGGGATTTTTTAATGCGATTCGGAAACGAAATTATAAATACGGAGTTGTTATAAAGACAAATTCTTTTATACAGCAAAACCTGTTTTCAGAAGATTTGCCAGTTTATACTAATATTCTTTATATTGATGGCAGTGAAGTTGAACGGATTGAGGATAAACTGCTTGATTTTATAAACCCAAATTGAGCGATTCTTGTCGGCAAAACTGGCTGAATATCCGGCATTCGGGGCTTTGCCCGTTCTGCGGCCCTCACCCAACGGGTGAAAGACCAAAAAACGCCGGAGTTCCGACATCACAGGACGGGAACCATATTCAGGTCAAAGAATCGCTCAATTTAGGTAAAAAAAACTAACTGAGTTTTATCTTCTCATATATTTCTTCCAAATTCCAAATATCTTTTAACCTCATCATTCTCGGCTACATATTTTAAATGGTTTTCAAATATGTTTCGTAAATTTATCCCTGTCATTTGTCGAAGATGTTTCCAGGCATCTGATTTTTCAAAGACTTCACCATATTTGCTGAATTTGTTTTTTAAGTCGCGATAGCTTTTCCTTGCCTGTCGGGGGACAGGTTCGCTAAAGATCAGGAGAATCGGTTTATAATTGATACGGTCACACAGTTCAGCTTTGGACAGTATCATCTTTTTTTCATTACCCGCAGTTGTTGCAAAACTCCATTTAACCTCATAGCTATGTTTTTTATCAAACAAAATGATATCTCCCGCTTCTTTTGCGGAATAACTTTTAACTTTATCAAAGATTTCATGCTCTAAAGGCAGTTTTCCGAATTTCACATTCTTTTCACAATCATATTTACCTGAAAATCTGAATGCTTCATAAATTAAATTTTGTGTGATCTGACCCATCCTTACGATAGACAACTCTTGATACAGACTGACTGAATTGAAATTTAACAGCCTCTTCATTGTCAAAGCCGAATGTTCTGTAGGACTCAACATATAACTTTATATCATCCCGGGAGGATTTTATAATCGATAATTTGTCATTTATCGGGCATCCTTCATCTGTCAGTTTACATTTTATCGCGGAACGATTTTGCAAACCGTTCCGAGCGACCTGCAAAGCCATTCCGCAAGTCGGAAAAAGTGTAAACTACTTTCAGCTTCCATGAAGGATGCCATTTATCGATTTTAAACCTTCAAGTGCTGATGTGATAAGCTGTTTTCAAAATCCTCTGAAATTTTATTCATTAGCCTCCTTTACCCGCCGGAACCCATATTCAACTGAAACAGTGGCGGGAATCAGACAGAAAGACAGAAAAAAACTTGATTTCTGAAACTGTTTTGTTTATAGTCCTTTATTAAATTTCTGCAAACTGCCATGATCAGGCAGTCACAACGAAAACAGATGAAAGCCCGCTGACTATCACTCCCGCGACTGTCTGTCATTCCCGCGGCTGGCGGCTGACTGTCATTACTGTGAAAGGAGTAATCCACTGTCGGGAGTTTGACATTAATAAGAGAATCGACGCTTGCTTTTACACGCTTAATCTGATTCAAATTTGAATAATTCCCAGACCGGAATATTCAATTTTCCTGAAAGATTTTCCAAAGTCTTAAAGGACGGCGCATTGATTCCACGCTCCATGTTACTGAGAAATTCAACAGAAATTCCGACTGTTTCTGCCAATTTCTCCTGAGTCAGAGACCTTTGTTTGCGGATTTGTTTTAGTCTGCGACCAAATTGCATTTTTAATTCACTCATAAGTGCCGATTACCATGCCCTGATTTAGATTTACACGAAGCGATACTACGGGTTGGATATAAATTTTAAGGGGGACAATTAGGCTCAAAAGACAAAACAATTAGGCTCAAAAGACAAACCTAGTCGGATAATTAGGCTCAAAAGACAAACTTTTTAGGTTCAAAAGACGGCATCCTTCATTTGTCGGTTTACACTTTCGGGTGTTAAGGTGAGTTTGCCCTTTGTGCCTTTGTGTGGGATATGAAATGCCGATTGGAAAAGTGTAAACCACTTTCGGCTTTTATGAAGGATGCCCAAAAGACAAACTTGTCCGGACAATCAGGCTTAAAAGACAAACTTGTCCGGGACAATTAATGCTCAAAAGACAAACCTAGTCGAACAATTAGGCTCAAAAGACAAAACAATTAGGCTCAAAAGACAAACTTGGTCGGACAATTAGGCTCAAAAGACAAACTTTTTAGGTCAAAAGCGGGCGTATTCATGACTTGGGGGAGGATGTTCAAATTCCCCTGATCAGGACGCTGATGAACGCGGAGACACGCTGACAACAAAAAAAATCTGCGTGTGTCCGCGTTCATCCACGTCCTGATCAGAGGGAATAGGCGATGTCCCCCAATTTGTAAATGCGCCCGTCAAAAGCCAAACCTGTTCGGACAATTAGGTTCAAAAGACAAACTTTTTAGCCAAATTTGGGCATCCTTCATTTGTCAGTTGACACTTTTGAAAGAACAGCGGGACGCAGATAAACGCGGATAAACGCGGATGAGTTTATTCTTCAGAAAAAGTGTAAACTATTTTTGAAGTAATATGAAAGATGCCCAAATTTGTCAGACAATTAGGTTCAAAATTGAAAGAACAACGGGACGCAGATAAACGCGGATAAACGCGGATGAGTTTATTCTTCAGAAAAAGTGTAAACTATTTTTGAAGTAATATGAAAGATGCCCAAATTTGTCAGACAATTAGGTTCAAAATTAGGCCGTCTAAATCAGCTAATTTCCCTTGCCCGCTTTTTGGCCCCTGATATTCAGGCTGATTCCTTTTAAAACAGGCATTGTGGTCAAATTTTTCAGGGACCGGAAACCGGGCAAAAAATCATGGCTAAAAACGGCATTTTTAGACGGCCTAGTTCAAAATTGAAAGAACAGATAAACGCGGATAAACGCGGATGAGTTTATTCTTCAGAAAAAGTGTAAACTATTTTTGAAGTAATATGAAAGATGCCCAAATTTGTCAGACAATTAGGTTCAAAAGACAAACTTTTTAGGTTCAAAGACAAACCTGTTTGGACAATTAGGTTCAAAAGACAAACTTTTAGGTTCAAAAGACAAACTTTTAGGTTCAAAAGACAAACCTTTTAGGTTCAAAAGACAAACCTTTTAGGTTCAAAAGATAGGCTCAAAAATTAAACTTGCCAGACAATTAGGTTCAAAAGCCAAACTTTTTAGGTTCAAAAGCCAAACCTTTTATTTAGGCTCAAAAGCCAAACTTGTTCAGACAATCAGGCTCAGAAGCCAAATCTTTTAGGCTCAACTTTAACAAAAGGAACCCATAATGACCCGAAAACCCTCTTTCACAAAAACACTTATCCTTTGCTGTTTATGTTTATGTCTGTTTCTTTCATGTGCCCCCGTGAAACAGACCACCCGGGAACAGAAGACCGAAGTGCCGGACGCATACTCTGAACAGCGGACTGTCCGACGCGCAAAGCCTTCCGGAAAGCCCTCGGAAACGCTCGCCGACGGAACAGTCATTGTCCGGCCCCAGCCTGAAAAATCAAAGCAAAGCCGGATATGCGGAGACACGGATGCTGATGGTATTTGTGATGCTGATGATAACTGTCCGAACACACCGCCGGGTACTGAAGTGAATGCAAACGGATGCCCGCGGGATGAGTGGATCAAAGACCCATGCGCCGGGAGAGGCGACGATACAGACGCCGATGGTATTTGTGATGATCTTGATAGCTGTCCGAACACACCGCCGGGTACTGAAGTGAATGCAAACGGATGCCCGCGGGATGAGTGGATCAAAGACCCATGCGCCGGGAGAGGCGGCGATACAGACGCCGATGGTATTTGTGATGATCATGATAACTGTCCGAACACACCGAAGGGTGCCGGCGTGAACGCAAGGGGATGCTGGATTGCTGAAAATATCCTCTTTGACTACGACAAGGCGGTCATCAGAACCAAACATTATGCGGATTTGGATGAGATGGTGAGACTCCTGAAGCAGAATCCTTACCTGAACATCGAAATCCAGGGCCACACCTGCAACATCGGCTCGCAGAAGTACAACAAGCCGCTCTCTGACAGACGAGCCAGATCGGTGGTGAACTATCTCACAGAGAGAGGCATCCCAGCGGAAAGGCTCCGGTGGGAGGGCCACGGACGGTTGATGCCGGCAGCTTCCAACAGGACAGAAGAAGGTCGGGAACTGAACCGAAGATCTGAATTGCATCCTTTCCGTTAGAGACTTTCAAACTTCCGGTATTGGATTGCGCTTATGGTTAAAAAAATTGACATCTTTCATATTACTTCAAAAATAGTTCACACTTTTTCTGAAGAACAAACTCATCCGCGTTTGTCTGCGTCTCAGAAGTGTCGACTGACAAATGAAAAATTTTATGACAAAAAGGAATACAGGAGACTGAGTTTCGGAATTATTGAAAACGGACAGTCCTGTTCAACTTTAACAAAAGGAGACCCAAAATGACCCAAAAACCATCTTCCCCAAAAACACTTATCCTCTGCTGTTTATGTTTATGTCTGCTTCTCTCATGCATCCCCGCCGCTGTGAGACAGAATACCGAGACGCCGGACGCATACCCTGAACAGCGGGCTGTCCGCCGCGTAAAACCGGAATCCCGAGTATCCGAATCCAAATCCGAACGCAGGCTGGCCCTGGTGATCGGAAACGGGGACTACGCAGATTCCCCACTGCTGAACCCGGTCAATGACGCCGAGGCCATGGCTGAAACGCTCGAGGAAATCGGCTTTGAGGTGACAAAGAAAGAGAACGCCGGTTATCAGGAAATGTACGAAGCGGTCACACGCTTCGGAGACGATCTGCTCAGAAGCGGGGTGGGGCTTTTCTATTATGCCGGACACGGGGTTCAGCACAACGGAAGGAATTATCTGATCCCTGTCGGATCGGATATCCGGCACGAAAAGGAACTTGGTTACAAGGCTGTGGATGCCGGTCTGGTTCTGGCGCAGATGGAAAATGCCAGGAACCGGCTGAACATCGTCATTTTGGACGCGTGCCGTGACAATCCCCTTGCCCGCAGTTTCCGCAGTTCGGGGAGAGGGCTGGCCCCTGCGAAAGCACCGACAGGCACAGTCATCGCTTATGCAACCTCACCGGGAGCGACCGCCAGTGACGGACCGGGCCAACTGAACGGCATCTACACATCCGAGCTGATCCGCCACATAAAAATGCCGGGGATGCGGCTTGTGGACATGTTTTTCAAAGTCCGGAAAGCAGTCAGAACCCGGACAAATGGGAGACAGATCCCGTGGGAAACCATATCCCTTGAAGAGCCGTTTTATTTCAACCCTTCCGAAAAGCCCTCGGAAACGCTCGCCGGCGGAAGCGCGGTCATTGTCCGGCCTCAGCCTGAACCTGAGCAGAGAACAGGGCACCTGCGTGTGGAGACCACGCCGTCAGGGGCGGCGATCCGGATCAACGGTGACTGGAGAGGTGAATCCCCGCTCAAACTGGACGGTCTGGACTCGGGACCAGTTCGGGTGCGGGCCTCAGCAGACGGATACAAAGATAAGAAAAAGAGCGTCCGTATCCGAGAAGGGGAGACCACAACCCTCAAATTATATCTGGATAAGATCGTGACTACCGGGAGGCTGAGGGTGGAAAGCGAGCCTTCGGGTGCCGACTGGTACTTAGACGGAAATTATACAGGGAAAACCCCGGATGAAAACGGCGATGTTGAGCAGGGGACACATACCGTGAAGGTCGCAAAGGAGGGATATAAGGACTGGAACGGGAAAATACGGATAGAACCCGGAAAGCAGCAGACCGTACAGGCAAAGCTTGAAAAGCTGAAACAGGGGGTGGACTACGGCGAGGTGTGGAAGGAACCTGTGACCGGCATGGAGTTTGTGTCTGTCAGAGGCGGGTGCTATGAGATGGGTTGCGGGTCGTGGGCCGGTGATTGTGAGAGTAATGAAAAGCCGGTTCATACCGTCTGTGTGGATGATTTTCAGATGGGAAAACATGAGGTGACTCAGAGGCAGTGGGAACAGATTATGGAGAGCAATCCGTCCGAGTTCAAAAAAGGCGACAGCTATCCTGTGGAGAATGTTTCCTGGAGTGATGCGAAGGAGTTTATCCGAAAACTGAATGATGAGACAAAAAAATTCGCTCAGAGGGGGATCAGAAAAAGAGAGGATGCTGAGGATCAGGTGGAATATGAAATTCGGCTGCCCACCGAGGCGGAGTGGGAGTATGCGTGTCGCAGCGGGGGGAAGCCTGAAAAATATTCGGGCGGAAGCGATGCGGACAGCGTTGCCTGGCATTTGACCAACAGCGAGAAATCAACTCACAGCGTCGGCGCTAAAAGTCCGAACGGTCTGGGATTGTATGATATGTCCGGCAATGTGTGGGAGTGGTGTGAGGATATATATGCCAAAAATGCCTACAATAAGCATGAACGTGATAATCCTTTACATACAAGGGGAACCTGCCATGTGATCCGGGGCGGGAGCTGGAAAAAATATAAGATGCTTGCGCGCTGCGTCAATCGGAGCCTTATTCCGCCGGCCGTAACAGTTCCACAGGCTTTCGCCTTGTGAGATCGTTTGAGCAGCCTGAGCCCGGATCCGTCAGGAAAAAGCAGGGTAAAAGCCGGGAAACAGCAGCCGGCCCACGGCGAGGTGTGGACGGAGCCTGTTACCGGCACGGAGTTTGTGATTGAGTTTAATATACCAGAAAAAGGAGGTAACAATGAGACAATTGACAAAAATCATGTTTGTTCTGTTGGGGTCTCTGATCCTGCTGTTCGCGTCATCCGACGCGAAAGAGCCGGTTCATATCGGCCTGTCCGCGCCGATTACCGGGAAGTATGCGGGATACGGAGACAGCTTTAAAAAGGCAATCGGCGTATGACGCCATAAACCTTTTGGCAGAGGTGATAAGAAAAGGAGGGACGGACCGTAAGGCGATTCGCGACACGCTTGCCCTTACCAAAGACTTTCCCGGAGTATGCGGAAATATAACATTCAATGAATATGGATGCATTATCGGCGGCTATGTTCTTTTGCAAGTGAAAAACGGGGAGTTTGTCCTGTATTCCGAAAAATAAATCCGAAGCGTAAACTTAGATCTCCATGCCACAACCAACGCCTTTTCCGAAGCAGCCGGAAACGCGGCCAGGGTTTCGGAACTGGTGGCCGGAATTGCAGCCTCATCCGATGAACAGTTTGTAAAGATCGAGCATATCAGCAACGCAGTTTCGGGAATTGAGCATATCACCCAGCAGAATGCGGCAGATGCCCAGGAAGCGGCCGCGGTTTCAGAGGAGATGAACAGTCAGGCTGAACAGATGAGGGGGATTGTGGATAAGTTGGCGGATATTATTGGCGGATGAAGTGGACAGGGGTTACATAAGAAAGGATAATTCCCAAATTCCACCCATCCGCTTCAGGTTTTCCAAAAAATCGGTTTCTCTGCTGAAGCTAGGGATCAACTCTTTGGCCAAAAGTTTCGAGTATGCTGAAGCGCACTTGGGGCAAATTGTGCCTGAGATCAGAAAATAGGGGGAATCAATGGCAAAAGCTAAGAAAAAAAGAGGGAAAAGAAAAGCAAAAGGCCAGAATTCGGGTCTGATCCCGCTGAATGAGCGGAGGGATAAAATCATCCGTTTAGTTAAAAAGAAACTTTTTGATAATGCCAGATTGCAAATTGCCAGATTAAAAGAGAGTCTGGCAGGCAATCCCGATCTTCTGTCAAAAAATTTTAATTATATCGCAAAAAAGATTATCGCTTATAGCAAAAAAATAAATATTTCAGGAAATGCTGTTGAATTATACAATCATGGAACAGTATTGTTAGAATTAGATCAATATGAGGCAGCCATAGAAAATTATGAGCAGGCTTTGAATATCAATCCTCGTTATATTAACGCCTTGGTTAATTGTGGTTATGCATTAGGTGAATTAGGACGATATGAGGAGGCGATAGAGAAATCTGAGCAAGCCATGAATGTCGATCCTAACCACATTGGAATTTTAAATAACTATGGCAGTGCATTAGGCAAATTAGGACGATATGAGGAGGCGATAGAAAAATTTGAACAAGCCCTGAATGTCGATCCTGACGACATTAAAATTTTACATAACTATGGCAGTGCATTAGGCAAATTAGGACGATATGAGGGGGCGATAGAGAAATTTGAACAAGCCCTGAATGTCGATCCTAACCACATTAAAATTTTAAATAACTATGGCAATGCATTAGGCGAATTAGGACGGCATGAGGAGGCAATAGAAAAGTACGATCAGGCTTTGAATATCGATCCTAACGATACTGACGCCTTGTTAAAGTATGGCAATGCGTTAGATGAATTAAATCGGTTTGAGGAGGCGATAGAGAAATTTGAACAAGCCCTGAATGTCGATCCTAACGACATTGGAATTTTAAATAACTATGGCAGTGCATTAGGCAAATTAGGACGACATGAGGAGGCGATAGAGAAATTTAAGCAAGCCCTGAATGTCGATCCTGACGACATTGGAATTTTAAACAACTATGGCAATGCATTAGGCAAATTAGGACGACATGAGGAGGCGATAGAGAAATTTGAGCAAGCCCTGAATGTCAACCCAAACTACTATGTTGCCCTGATTAACTATGGAATCACTCTTGTTTATTCAGGCCAATATGATAAAGCAGCCAAGAAGCTTGAGAAGGCTGGAAGTATCGCTCCTGGCGAACCTACGACATTGTTTCTCCATGCCATGCTGTTACAGAGAGAAGGAAAATATGATGATGCCATATCAGCATTGCTGAAAATAGATCAGAACACACTTTCATCATACAATGCCAATGTCTTATACCTGAGTTTGGGAAGGCTTTATTATCTTATCAAATTGGAGGAAGAAGGAAACAGATACTTTGAATTAGCGATTGAGCAATCCGAAGATAAAGATGCAGTCCGGATAGCTGTTGCCCGACATATTTTTGCAGACAACCCTTACAGTCAGGAAGGGGTTGAGATACTGCTTGAAATCGCTGAAAATTCTCCAAGATATGCAGAAGCGTTTAAAATACTGACCTTGAATCTGTCTCTCAAAGACTACTATCGGATGTTTTACACCCATTCAGAAGCGGGCCTACATGATACAGAAATGCTGAATCGCTCCATTTACCATAAAATAGGCAATGAGATCAGCATTCTCAAAGGAACTGCTCAACGCATCCTTTATCTGTCCCAAGCCAAAGATGAAATGTTGTCGGAGATTGTCGAAAGCATTGAGGAGATTATCGAGCAGATCAGAACCCGCCGGGAGCATGGGAAAAGAGCGGCCAAGGCGATTCCGGGCAATGATTATGAAAAATTGACAGAGATCATCTCAGAGACAGCGCACGATATTTCCGATTTTGTAAACAATGAGATGGGTGTTATTGAATCCCGGATTCGTCGGGTAATGTGGAGACTGCCAAAAACGAATTCCCGTTATCCGCAATTTGAGGGGCTGCTGGAACAGATTGAGTTCGCCAAAAGCGCGCTTAATGACCTGAAATCCATCAATGAGGGCATTCGGATAAGACATCGCCGTTTTCGGGTAAAAAAACTTTTTGAAAAATGGGAAAAGAACCGAAATCTTGCCAATGCAAGGATTGATCTGGACATACAGAACGGGGACGCGACGTTCGACGGTGATGAGGAAAAGATTAAAAGCATGTTGAATGAACTGGTGGAAAATTCATTAAAACACAATTCCGGCCAGACAAATCTGGAAATATGCATCACTGCCAAAGATACCACGAATATGCCTCCCATAAGAGATAGCGATATCCCCGGACAGCAGCGATATCTTTTTATCGAGTTCAGGGACAACGGGCAGGGCATAGCGAAAAATAGAAAACACCGGATATTTCTGCCCCTTGAAACCACATCCCCAGATGGAGAGGGAAGCGGTTTGGGCCTGTTCATCATCAAGAAGACATTGACCCAAATGAAGGGACATATCCGGGAAAGCGGCAAAAACGGAGCAAAGTTTGAAATCTATATCCCTTATCCAGAAGAGGAGGAAAATGAATACATTGAAAGATACCGGCAATATTCATTTGCTGCTGGTTGAAGACGAACAGAAATATCTGAACGAGTTGATAGAATGGCTGAAAATATTCGGCTATAAGCATATCACCTCGGCACGGAGCGCAAAAGAGGCTCGGGAAAAGTTGGACCGCCCTGTGGACATCATCATTGCGGATATGCGAATGGAGACGGACGACAGCGGCTTTGCTGTGGTGGATGAAGTGAAGCGGCGTGGGCTCTCCTCCGTGGTGATCATTCTGACATACAATGATACAGTGGATGATTGCAGAAAAGCCTTTAAAATGGGAGCGTGGGATTATATCCGGAAAGATATGCCGGGAAATGTTTTCGAGGTGCTGCATCAGTCTGTTCAGGAAGCCGTCACATATTTAAACCGATGGGGAAATGTCAAGGATGAGCGGTGGATAGATGAGAATATGGATGTTCTTCTGGAAGACTATTCGGGCCAGTATGTTGCCGTGATAAATAACAAAGTCATCGGGACAGCAGACAGCAGGGAAGAACTGGAGAAGCAAATTTCCGAACAGAGACTTCCCCGGTTTCTGACGATCAGAAATATCAAGCCTCCGATAAACGAAGCGCAAATTCAGCAGGAGATTGAAAAATTGCGGGAATATACCCAACCTGTTGTATATGTTGAAGGGAAAACCGACAGGGAAATTCTGCAAGTTGCGTGGAAGAAACTCTTTGGGGAAACATCCATGCCGTTTATCATCAAGGCTTGCGATCCCTTGCCGTCGGGTGGTTCCGGCGGCTCAGGCGGCGCTGGAACACTGGAAAGCCTCATTCGTACTGTGCAGGCAGATAGCCCGTGTTTTGTTATAGGAATCTTTGACCGGGATAGTGAGGGGATTAAGGCGTATGGGAAACTCCCCAAGTATTTGGAAGAGTCTCCCGAAGCAGAGGCAAAAATAGGTGAAAACCGTAAAACTGCGGCGTTTCTTCTGCCCGTTCCACCAGGCAAAGAGGATTATGTTCAATGCCTGAATCTTTGTATTGAATTCTATTTCAGTGAGGCTGCACTTTCACAGAAGACCGCAGAAAGCTGGGGACTTGAATTTCGCTATCCTGACATCGAAACGAAAATCATGCGTCATGGAAATCCTGTCATAAGCGTGGAGCAAAGCGATCTTCCTGGAACTCGTGAGATAATGAAAGGCAAGACTGTATTTGCCGAAAAAATTGTTCCTGAACTGGATAATTCCGAATTTGAACCGTTTCGCATGATATTTGAACAGATTGAGCGGGTCCTTCATCTTCTGGAATCTGAGGACGGTGAATAGCAATCACCAGAGATTGAAACAAAAATGCTGATTAAGTATCCGGCCATAAGTTTTTTTGTGATCATCTTTGTGGCTTTCTTTGTGCCTTTGTGCCTTTGTGTGAGATATAAAATGCCGAAAAACTTATGGTCAGCTAGTTATAACGCCTTTTGGGGAGCAAGGTGGATTCCGGGTCAAAATTGAAAAAATGTCCCATTTTTTCAATTTTGCCCGGAATGACAGGGCGTGGTGTCCCATTTTTTCAATTTTGCCCGGAATGACAGGGCGTGATGTCATTCCGGGTAAAAGGATAAGAATCGCCGGGGTGGATTCCGGGTCAAAATTGAAAAAATGTCCCATTTTTTCAATTTTGCCCGGAATGACAGGGCGTGGTGTCCCATTTTTTCAATTTTGCCCGGAATGACAGGGCGTGGTGTCATCCCGGGTAAAACTTGTCCCTGACAGGTTTTAAGCCGGAATCCACCCGTTTTACGGGCATCCCGGAAGGCGTTATAATCAGACAAAATAAATACAGGAGAAAAAATGAGTATCATCACATTAAAGGAAGTCCACAAAGCATACCAGACAAAAGGCATCATGGTAAAAGCCCTGCGCGGGGTCAGCCTCACCATTGACAAAGGTGAGTTTGCAGCACTGGCCGGGCCGTCCGGTTCGGGAAAGACCACACTCCTCAACATCGTCGGCGGGCTGGACGCGCCGTCATCCGGTTCGGTCACAGTGGGCGGTGAAATGCTGGAGAATCTTGGAGCGAAGGAGCTTGCCGGCCTCCGTCTGAGAAAAATCGGATTTGTGTTTCAGGCATACAATCTCATTCCGGTCCTCACGGCAATGGAGAATGTCGAATATGTCCTTCTTCTGCAAGGTTTGGATAAGGAAAAGCGTTATGCCCGTTCAGAAAATGTTCTGAGAGAAGTGGGATTGGAAAAGGAGATGCACCGCCGGCCCCATGAACTCTCCGGAGGTCAGCAGCAACGGGTCGCCGTGGCCCGGGCAATTGTATCCGAACCGGATATCGTGCTTGCAGACGAACCTACAGCCAATCTGGACCAGAAAACAGGCGCGCATCTTTTGGACATGATGCATCAGTTGAACGAGGCAAAGCATATCACCTTTCTCTTTTCAACACATGACAGCATGGTCATGGAACGGGCAGAACGCCTCTTCCATCTGATCGATGGAAAAATCATAAAAGAAGAACTTCGTGAGACGACTCCATCATGAAAACAGCAATTTGCATACTTTTGTCCATTCTGCTCCCATTCGCAGCATACGGGCAGGAAGATATCGATATCTCTCTCACAGATGACGAGCTCCTTCTTGAGGATGCTTCGCGGTTCTCCATCAGTGGACACTACAAAAATCTCATCACTTATTTCCGTACGGATCATTTCATTGATGAGAACGGAGAACCGTCCGGACGCAAAGAACTGATCGCCGACCTTAACCGGATCAGGCTTTCGCCGGAGTTCAGATTCAGTGAGAATATATTACTGCACTGTGATATTGACAATGAGATCATCGCGGCCAACTATGTCGGTAGCAGAACCTTCGATCTCTTCTGGCGTCCGTCGGATTACAACGACTTATACGATCCTTCGCTTGACAGCACATTCGCAGATGATTATTCTTACCAGTTGAATCTGCACCGGCTTTATATGAAGTTCGTCTCCGGCGACTTCACCATGACCGCAGGCAGGCAGCAGATACGATTCGGCAGCGGGAGACTCTGGAACCCGCTGGATATTCTGAATCCGATCTCCCCCACATTTGTGGAAGGAGCGGAGGACCAGAAGGGGACCGACGCGCTGCGGGTGGAATATTATCCGGATGAGTCTTCGGAGATCGCTTTTGTGTACGCGCCCAGGCGAGTTGACGACGAATTGGATTTCAGGACGCTTGCCAATAAAAACACCCATATCATCTCCCGAATCAGGGCCACCGTCAGAGATACAGATCTCGCGGTACTCGGGGGGCGGGTGGCGAGGCGGAATCTCGTCGGAATTGATATTGCAGCGATCCTCATGGACGGAATGCTTCGCGGCAGTCTTCTGTATGCATCCCCGGATGAGGGAAGCGCGTATTTTTTGGGCAGCGTGGGCTATGAGTACAATTTTGCCAACGGGATTTACTGCATGGCAGAATATTTTTATAACGAGAACGCTCTGAACCGTAACCGCTCACTGCTTGCCGCTTATGAGGAAAGTGCGCTGTACGGCATGAATGAGGATCGTTATCAGCAACTGGCAAACCAGTTCCTCACCTTCAACAGACACTATGCGGGCATTGCCATCGGCTATGACATCACCCCGCTTCTGCGCTGTGATCTCTTTGCCATGGCAGATATCGAGGGGAGGGGGATATATTTCTCCCCTTCTCTGAAATACAATCTCCTTCAGAATATTGATATTTCAGTTACTGCAATGTTGGGGCATGTTTTTGAAGGCGCGGATCATACCTCCGATTTTGAATCGTTTGAAGATCATCCGTTGTTTTCCGTGGTTCTTCAATGGTATTTCTGAAGAAAAGGTCGGAGCACGAGCCGGCCCTGGCATTCTGACCCGGAATCCATTTGCCCAACGTGAATCTACACGGATTGTGGGTAAGAAGGGATTATGCGTGCTCTGCAAATATGTCGGCCGCAAAACTACGCTGCAAAAACACGCTGTCACTCCGGGCAGAATGGCAGGGCCGTCAGAGCACAACTTGGTTGGAAGCGCACGCCTTTGTCAGAGAACGAGCCGGCCCTGGCATTCTGACCCGGAATCCATTTGCCCAACGTGAATCTACACGAATTGTGGATAAGAAAGGATTATGCGTGCTCTCCGGAAGCCCTTTGGCTGCCAGTTAAATGTGCCGAAGGCAGGACTCATGAATTTGTCCGGTGGCGCGGGAATGACATTTTTGTTTGGTTGATCGAATATTCAAGCTAATAAAGAGTGGATTCCCGCTTTCAAAGTCAACAAGTCGGGCTCGTTTGAAGTTCTTGAAGTCAACCAGTTGATCTCGTCCGATGGCGCGGGAATGACATTTTGTTTGGCTTGGTCAGTTGGAGCACTGGGGCAAAACGAATATTTCAGTTGATAAAAAGTGGATTCCCGCTTTCAAAGTCAACAAGTCGGGCTCGTTTGAAGTTCTTGAAGTCAACCAGTTGATCTCGTCCGATGGCGCGGGAATGACATTTTGTTTGGCTTGGTCAGTTGATCAAAGGTAAAACTGAAGAACACACAAAGTACCGCCATCAGGCCGACATGTTTGTAGGCTGAGGCAAAACGAATATTTCAGTTGATAAAAAGTGGATTCCCGCTTTCAAAGTCAACAAGTCGGGCTCGTTTGAAGTTCTTGAAGTCAACCAGTTGAGCTCGTCCGGTGGCGCGGGAATGACATTTTGTTTGGTCAGTTGATCAAAGGTAACCGGATATCACGCCTAATCCCTGCTTATCGTTAATCCTTGTAGATGAAGGGCTTCCATCGAGTACTTCTAATCCTTCTTATGTGAAATCCTTGTAGTTACCCGGGAAAAGGCAATCCCTGCTGTTCAGTTTGAATTGGCAAGCAAAACTTCGGAGATATTTGCTCTGAAAAAGCTTGCGTCCGGTTTTGTTTCGGTGTAAGAGTATATTTTAAATTACGGACTGTCGTAATATAAGGGTTAAGGTTAAGGTCAAGTTTAGATTGGGACAGATATGAAAGATGAAAAAAAAATTCCAGGAAACGATAATGGTCGTGGATGATTCGGAGACTGTGCTTCTGGATATAAGGAGCAGGTTGTCGGATGCGGGAATGGAGCGTCTGATCACCTGCAAAGACAGTCGGCAGGTGATGGGCATGTTGTCCGAACATCCGGTCGGGATACTGGTGCTGGATCTGGTGATGCCGCACATCAGCGGCGAGGATCTGCTTGAACAAATCTCGCAGGGATATCCGGAGATTCCGATCATCATCCTAACCGGGACAGATGATGTGGACACAGCGGTCCGGTGCATGAAACTGGGCGCGTTTGATTATGTGATCAAGGGAGAGGATATCAATCGGCTGGCGAACACGATCCGTCATGGACTGAAGCTCAGGGAACTTGCCCGGGAGAACGAGCGTCTCATGCGGCGCATGCAGTCGCATCAGTTGGAAAATCCCCGGACGTTTGAAGGGATCATCACCGAGAACGGAAAGATGCTTTCCATTTTCCAGTATGTCGAAACGGTGGCACCGGATCCTTATCCGGTCCTGATCACAGGCGAGACAGGTGTGGGAAAGGAACTGATCGCCGGGAGCCTTCACAAGGCCAGCGGGCGTGAGGGACAAATGGTCCCGGTGAATCTGGCCGGCTTGGATGACAGCATGTTTTCGGACACGCTTTTCGGACATCTCAGAGGCGCGTACACAGGGGCTTCCGATTGTCGCAAGGGACTGATAGAGGAGGCTGTCGGCGGAACTCTCTTTCTGGATGAAATCGGGGATCTGAGCCACGAATCCCAGGTGAAGCTGCTGAGGCTGCTCCAGGAAGGGGAATATCTGCCGCTAGGCTGTGACAAACACCGGCGCACAGATGCCCGCATCGTTGCAGCCACGAACAGGAACCTATGGGAACTTTATGAGGATGGCAAATTTCGCGAGGATCTGATTTACCGGCTGAAAACCCATCATATTCACATTCCGCCGTTGCGTGAGCGTCCGGGGGACATCCCGCTGCTGACCGAATTCTTTGTCAGGGAGGCCTGCCGCAAAGTGAAAAAAGAGGTGCCGGAAGTGCCCGCGGCATTCACCGCTTTGCTGGAGACCTGTCCCTTTCCGGGAAATGTCAGGGAGTTGAAGTCGCTGATCGCTGACACAGTGGTCCGGAACAGAAGCGGGAGGCTCTCCCCGGATATCATCGAGACTTACATAACAGAGATGCAGGAAAATGAGGACATTTCGCCGTTTGATCACATGAAAAAGCTGCCCACGCTGAAACAGGTGGCACACATGCTCATAGACGAGGCTATGAGACGGAGCGGGGGGAAGCAGATACTCGCAGCCAAATTGCTGGGCACCACACAGTCCACTCTGAGTGAGCGGCTGAAGAAGCGGAGGGAGGCGTCGGGGTGAATTCTACACGGATTGTGGGTAAGAAAGGATTATTTGAGCTTCATCAGGCATTTGAAAGGTCTCTTTCTTATCCATAATCCCTGATTATAACGGATTTAGGGAGCCTTGAACTTGAACTTAAACTTGAACTCAGACGTGATCATAAATGAATGTTCACGTCAGGATTCACGTTTAAGTCCAGGTTCAAGTTCAAGTTCAAGTTTACGAGCACGTCCTAAATCCGTTATAATCAGCATAATCCTTTAACCTCAGTAAACATAAACCGAAACAGGAAAGGACATCAAAAATGCAGCCTTTTAAAAAAGCGGAGAATCCCAAGCAGGTCAGGCGGGTTGCCAAGCCGCTTCACCTTGAAGCCGGTGACCCCAGATATGTGGCTCTCGATGACATACGGGGAGATGATATCCGGGAGAAACTCAGACGATCCTTATACATTGACCCTGACGATCCGAATCGGAAATCCGTCCATATCAGCTATGCGGGTCATCGTGGAAACGGCAAGACCACCGAGCTGTTTGCCTTTATGGAGGAGATGAAGGATGAATCTTTCTTTGTTTATAAACAGGCTTATTCCGACTTGGCCGTCTATGATCTGGATTATCCGGATCTGATGCTCTATCTCGTGACGATGACTCTGGAAGACGTCTGCCGGCGTGTCGAGGTTGACGACGACATGTTCCGGTCCGTTGAAAACTGGTTTGCCAGCGAAACCTGGACAGAGCAGGAGAGCTATGAGAGCGGCATCGAAGTCAGGAGCGTGGCCGAAGCCGGATTTTCCGTGCCCGGTCTGCTGAAACTTCTAATCAATCTGACCGGGCGCATTACCGGAGGGCATAAGTCTGTCAAAGAGATCCGGCACAGGCTCAAAAGAAAGCCGACAGAACTGATCCACCGAATGAACGAATTTTTTGACCGCATCCGGGGACTGCTGGAGAAATCAGGGATGATATCCGAACTGGTGCTGATCGTGGATAATCTGGACCGGCATCCCCCCGAAGTCATGGAGAACGCGTTCAGCAAGTGGTCGGATCTCTTTGAGCAACTGAATGTTCACATCATCATCACTGTCCCCCTGGGCCTGATATACAACCCCCAGGGCGAGCCGCTCTCCGAATTCAACTTTCCGCCCCTGGTTATGCCCATGCCGAAAATCAGGAAAAAGGAACAGGCGTGGGATACATGCTGGCAGGATGGAGTGGACCGGCTTGTTGATGTGATCAAGGCCCGTGTGGAAGAGGACAAGGTGTTTGCAGGGGAGCCTGATGAGCGGTATGCCTGCATGAAGGAACTGGTTCTCGCCAGCGGCGGTTCTCTGCGGGAGCTGATGCATCTGCTGTTAAAGGCCGCGGAAGAGGCATGGGAACATCCGATCGCCATGGATGATGTGAAAAAGGGGATTCATGAGGTTCGCAATGAATTTATGAACCCGCTGCGCTTTGATGATTTGCCTGTGTTGCACGAAATCAACCGGTCCAAAAGGGCTGACCACAGCCCGGAGAGCGCGCGGCAGTTGTTTTACCGGTTTGCGCTGGAATACAACGGGGAGAAGTGGGCGGATGTCCATCCCCTGATCTATTCCTCGGACATATTCAATGATCAGGAAATATTAAGGCGGTTCAATGAATCCTGAAGATAAAACTTATCGGACCCTGCTGCATTTTGCTCTGGAAACGGACATCGGATTTTCGCTCCTGATTGTCCAAAGCGGAAATGATGACTTGCAGACCCGGTGGCGTGACCGTCTGGCATCTGATCTGTCACAGCGGGGAATAAAACTGATTGCCATTGAGGGAAAGGACCTGCCTGCTCATGCGGGGGCAAGGGGAATCGCCCGGGACATACGGAAACATGTCCCGGAATCAGGTCCCCGGGTGATCAGTTTGTCTCATCTGGAAGAACACACCCGGCCGGTTATCCGCTCCTCGTCAGAAAAAGATCGGACCGCGGGCCCGGGTTTGCGGCCGGCCCCCCTGATCACCCGGATCAATGTGGAGCGGGATGATCTGGTCCGGGCTTTTCCGGTTCCCTGTATTCTATGGGTCTCTCCGAACACGGTCCGCCAGATGGCGGAGTTTGCTCCTGATTTCTATGATATAAGGGATTCCGAGATCAGACTGCCTGAGGCTGTCAGAAGCGGCAGTCTCCCAAATCAGAGCGGCAAACTCCGGGATATCTTTATCAGCCACAACAGCGAGTGTGTGCCCTGGGTGGAAGTTTTGGTCCGGAATCTGGAAGATCAGGGATACCGCGTCTTTCTTGACATCCGGGAACTGGCACCTGCCGAAAGCATTGCGGATGAACTCTGCCGGGGATTAAAAGAGTCCCGAAAGGGGATTCTGGTTGTCACTGCAAAGAGTATTGAGTCCGGATGGGTCAGGGAAACATACAACCGGATGACGGTTCAGCAGAGCGAGAATCCTGATTTTGCCATTATTCCGGTGACTTTGGGAAAGGGCGTTCCCGACTTTCCCTTTCTCAGAGATGTCCGGTGGCTGGATTTCCGAAATCCGGAGACCTATCGCAAAGCATTCTGCCATCTGATCTGCGCCATGGAAGAGAGACACCCCGGTCCCGATGCGGCTTTCAGAGGTGAGCTGATCATGCCTCCCGAGCTGACGGAAGAGCAGCCGAATCAGATAGAAATCTCTTTTGCTGAGGAACTGTTTGAACTGTTTCACACAAAACAGGCGGTTCTGCTTCTGGCTCAGGGGGACAGGGGGCAAAGCGCTGTGAAATCATCTCTTTCGGAACAGGCCGGAAAACGGTTTCATGAGGAGAATCTTATTCGCCTTGTTCTGCCGTACAGCCCTCGTTCACATAAGGAGGATTATTTTTCCGTTCTGGGCAGGCAATGCGGTTTTTCCGAGTCTGTGACAAGTTCCGCCGGGTTTGTGAGCGATTTTGAAGAGAGATTGAAGGATCGGGGAGAACCGTTGCTTATTATGGTGAGCGGTTTTGAAAACAGTTGTGATGAGGGACTCAGGGATATTGCCGGAGCTTTTCGCAGCCTCGGCGAACGCTGTCCGAATCTCCGGTTTCTGCTCTGCGGCGGGGAAAGGCTGGCTGATCTGTTCTTTGTCGGCACACTCTCTTTCCCGAATTCGGCCGAGGTGTGTGAATGGCCAGAACTGACCGCGGGCGATGTTCATTGTATGTGGGAACACCGGTGCCCGGGGCAGGTCCTGAGTGAGAGAAGAGTTGGGGAACTGCTGCATATCAGTGGCGGACATCCCGGGTTGCTGCAACAGTGCTTGGATTTTTATCATCGGAATGCATGCTCTGATCCGGATACCTGCAAGGAGGCACTGATCCAGACGCCTTTTGTCTGGCAACTGTTTATGTCTTTTATTCGGGACACCGCTGTCCGGCAGAGACTTTGCCGGTTGTTTGAACAGAATGAGGTGGGGGATGTTCGGCCCTACATTTTTGATCCCCTGTTAAGGCGGTTATATTGGAGGGACCTTATTAAGCAAAGCGATGACGGGAAACGGCTTGTCTGGCGATGTGAGGTGTTTCGGGTGGTGGGACGGCAGGTTCTGGAGTGTGGCTACACGGATTGTGGATAAGAAAGGATTATGCGTGCTCTGCAAATATGTCGGCCGCAAAAACACGCTGCAAAAACACGCTGTCATTCCGGGCAGAATGGCAGGGCCGTCAGAGCACACCTTGGTTGGAAGAGCACACCTTTGTCAGAGCACGAGCCGGCCCTGCCATTCTGACCCGGAATCCACTCTCCCTTACAAAAACACGCTGCCCAACGTGAATCTACACGGATTGTGGGTAAGAAAGGATTATGCGTGCTCTGCAAATATGTCGGCCGCAAAAACACGCTGTCATTCCGGGCAGAATGACAGGGGCCGGCCTGAACTTTAACCAATGCGTCCCTTTCTGACCAATGCGTGATCTGACGGCCCTGCCGTTCTGCCCGGAATGGCGTGGTGTTATTTGGTAAAAGTATTTGAAAATTCAGGGATATCTCATCTATGAGTTCCGGTATTGACAACAAGTTTCTGAAGGATGTAAATCACCTCTGCCAGCCCGATCTTCTTGTCATCGTTTACGTCTGCGGCTGCGTAAATGGTTGAGGTTATGGGAGACTCTGTGCAGACTTGCAGGGCCAGTATCGCATCGGCCAAGTCAACTGCGGTGCTGTTGTTTATGTCTCCGGGTGACGGTTCTTCGGAGATTACGGCTATCAAGGCCCAATCTGAGAAGTGATCGGTCTCAAAACAGATCTTTTTATTCTCTTCGTCAAGGGTGTAGCTGCCGAGCGTCTGCCAGGAATTCGATTCGGTCATAAAATAGGCTGCCCGGATATCCGCTACGGTCACTTCCAACAGGGTCAACTGGTCTTCCAACTCATCGTAATATATGCAGATCTTCGCCTCTTCGACAAAGTCATCAAGGATCTCCACACCTGTATCTTTTTCATAGAGGGTCATGGTGTAGCCGTAACCGATAATTCGGTTTTTCGAGCTTTCAGGCAGCTCGATCTGGGGAGCAATCACAACGGTCAAGTCAGTCTCTTCGGTGCGTATCCCGTCCGCGGGGATCTGTATCTCGGTTCCGTCGGACAGGGTCGCTATCCAGCCATCTTCCAGTAGGAAATCATCGGTTTCCGATGTCGGCAGTTTGCCGCTGGCTTCCGCGGGGAGGGTCAGGTCCAGCATGGTGATGGTTTCATCGGCGCTGGATGAGGTGGTGGTTACGAAGTCACTGCGGTAATACGCATCATCACCCACCTCTTTATACCAGGCCCTTGCTACCCAGAAAGTCTCTGCCTTGGCCGCATCGAGCTGATATGTTCCATCGCTTTTGGTATAGCCGCTGGTGCTCTGGCCGTCTTTGCTGTGTGCGGAGACAAAGGCGCCTTCCACAGTCTGACCGTCGGATTTTAAGACCGTTCCCTCCACATAGGTATCGGCCTTGCGCAGGGTCAGGATCACATCCTCATCAGCTCTTGGCGAATATCTTTTGTAAAGCTCCTGTTGACACTCTACCTCCGCATCTACAAGACAATAGTAGTCATCCTCGCCGCACTCATCTATCGCGGTATATAAACAGGCGTAATATTCATTGTAATCTTTAGAAGTTCCCTTTGAGGTTCTCGTTGCAGAAGACGCGGGTACAGTTATCTCAAATTTTCCATCAGCATCCGTGAATACGGAAGATGTAAAAATACTCTGCCCTGTTTCGCCTGTACGGAATTGGCGGACCCATACCTGCACATCGGACATGGAATTCCCATCCGGGCCCACCACCTGCCCTTTGACCGTACTGCTTAACTCCGTGAGAGTAATGTCTTTTTTGGTGGTTCCTTCGGAAGCGACCTCAACCTGAATCGGCTGCTCCGGATGAGGCAGATACTGATCCGTCTTCAGGTCATACCCCATATTCCATGTGCCTGCCGGCACAGACAAATTATAGGAACCGTCTTCTGTATTAATATCAACACCATGCCAAGAGGCTCTTTCATTGACAGGTGTTACAAAAACACGGCCCTCAATACCAGTCACCGGGCTATCATCGGCCGAATCCAGAAACTGTCCGCTGATTACCACTCTGTCGGATGTCAGGGTGAATATCTCAGTATCCTGGGTGGGAACCCTTTCATTCTCTTCAGCAAACGCGTACTCACTATCCGGTGCGAGCCGCAGCCCCACATAGAAGGTGCCGGCAGGGACATTCAGAGTGAACGTGCCGTTTTCCACCCATGCCTCGCTCACGGGTCTGGGGCTGCCTTTAAGACGGGCATACGCCCTGGCCTTCACGTCTGTCAGGATGTTTCTGCTCTGGTCTTTAACAGTTCCGCTGATCACATTGTCCGCGTCCGTCACCACAAAGTCAATATCCTCTCCTTCGACGCCTTCAGCCAGATTTACCTCACGGAAGAGATCCGTCCGTCTGCCGGGAATGATTGGCCGGATATGCCACTTCCCGGCCGGCAGATTAATCGTGTAATTCCCGAACACATCCGTCTCAGCAAAAAACCGATCCCTCTGATCGGGACCCCAAGCTTCCACACGGATACCGGAAATACCGTTTTCCTCAACATCCGTACCGTCCGTAACCTGACCCTGGACGCTCAGATTTCTCTCCTTTAAAACAATATCCCCCATATCCTCTTCAGTCTCTCCCGAATCCATCCGAACAAGCATGGGAGGGGGAATGCCGTAATCGCCGTATTGATTCTTGTCTAACCATATAGTGACTTTATAAAGACCCACTGGAAGGGGAAAGATGAAAGTGCCGTCCGATTTCAGATTGACGGATCGGGAAAAACCGCTTTCCGGGCTGACTGCCTTAATGCGGACGTATTCATTGATATCTCCGTCCGAGGTCAGCAGTGTGCTGTCGGATCCTTTCACGACTTGGCCTTTCAGATAGCCGCCATAGCTCTCTTCAGTTCCCACAGGCTGAAGAGCGATGGAAATCTGTCTCTCTTCTTCACTTTCAGGGGTCGGCTCAAATTCCGCCTCCATCGGCTCCGGGCTGAACCATTGGACATTTTCAACCTGTGGGACTCTGATCTCCCACCTTCCCAGCGGTACCCATATCTCAAAAGCACCGTTCGAGTCAGTATGGACAACCCTGGTGCCATCCTCTATATGCCAATCGTTCGCGTGGACCTCGATATCGGGAAGACTCTCTCCGTTAAATGTCACCGAGCCAAATATCCGCTTGTGACATTTATGGAGTTCCAACGGCTGAGCTGGCGTTACTTCACCCATTCCGACCGTTACTTTCACCCGTTCCGATTGGCCATACTCTTTGTAATTCTCAGTAAATGTGGCATCCGCATAGATGGTCCAGTTTCCCTCAAACACATCGGGCAGAATGTACTCCCCGTTTTCGTTTGTACGTTTCTCAATACGAGTGCCATGGTCGTCGGTATAGGCTGTTACTAATACATCCGCCACATATTCACCCAACGGCTGATCTGGCGGATCGCCTTCATCCGGATTTGGCGGATCGCCTCCATCCGGAGGGCCAGAGTCTTCCGGAATGATCACAAATCCCCGGATCTCTTTGACGCGCCTCATTTTTATGGATTCGGGCAATGTTATATTCTTATTCAAGTCTTTGATATCCAGTTTAACGAGTTCGCCTTGATTATATCCACTATACGTCTCGTTATCCGAAGGCGGGCTGACCTTGATCTCCCATATCCCCTCACTCTCGATCACGAGCGTGAAACCTCCATTATCAACCGTTGTGTCTGTAACCTCGGTAGATCGCTCGTTCTTGGCGGAGATATCCGCTCCCACCATAGGATCGCCACTGTCCTCAAGAATTACCGTCCCGCTAACCTGGATGGCAAACGCAGATGAACCAGTCAGAAACGAACCACAGATCAGAAAGACTGCGGCCATAATACATACCTTTGTTTGTGTTTTCATCATTACCTCTCCTTCATTTTGTGTAAAATTAAAAAAATTATCCCGCATTCCTGTAAGGTGGGTGAAGCGAAGCGAAATCCACCACCCCACTGAACAACGGCTGCATTGTATGCAGTTCCCTATCAAAAATGCACATCCTCCTTAGTCTTATATTACACAATGTGCAGCTTTTTCTAACTAAAAAACTACACATAAGAATAGAATTTTTTTTGAGTGTGTCCCATCATGTCATTCCGGTTAAAATTGAAAGGCGGACATTTTCTGTAGTTGCGGGGCAATCACAGGCGTGACAACTACAAGGATTTCACATAAGAAGAGGATTTGTTCGGACTCCGGCAACAGTGGATTCCGGGTCAAAACTGAAAAAAAGTCCCTTTTTTTTCAGTTTTGCCCGGAATGACAGGCGGAGGCGGGCAATCCTGTTCTTATGTGCAATCCTTGTAGTTTCTGGCAGTCCCAGCCGTGACAACTACAAGGATTTCACATAAGAAGAGGATTTGTTCGGACCTCTCGTGGCAATCCTGTTCTTATGTGCAATCCCTGTAGTTGTGGGCTGTCCCAGGCGTGACAACTACTAAGGATTGCACATAAGAAGAGGATTTGTTCGGACCCGACAACAGTGGATTCCGGGTCAAAACTGAAAAAAAAAGTCCTTTTTTTTTCAGTTTTGCCCGGAATGACAGGCGGAGGCGGGCAATCCTGTTCTTATGTGCAATCCTTGTAGTTGTGGGCAGTCCCAGGCGTGACAACTACAAGGATTTCACATAAGAAGAGGATTTGTTCGGACCTCCCGTGCCAATCCCGTTCTTATGTGCAATCCTTGTAGTTGTGGGCTGTCCCAGGCGTGACAACTACAAGGATTTCACATAAGAAGAGGATTTGTTCGGACCTCCCGTGCCAATCCTGTTCTTATGTGCAATCCTTGTAGTTGTGGGCAGTCCCAGGCGTGACAACTACAAGGATTTCACATAAGAAGAGGATTTGTTCAGACCTCCCGTGCCAATCCTGTTCTTATGTGCAATCCTTGTAGTTGCGGGCAGTCCCAGGCGTGACAACTACAAGGATTTCACATAAGAAGAGGATTTGTTCGGACCTCCCGTGGCAATCCTGTTCTTATGTGCAATCCTTGTAGTTGTGGGCAGTCCCAGGCGTGACAACTACAAGGATTTCACATAAGAAGAGGATTTGTTCGGGCCTCCCGTGCCAATCCTGTTCTTATGTGCAATCCTTGTAGTTGCGGGCAATCACAATCCTGTTCTTATGTGCAATCCTTGTAGTTGTGGGCAGTTCCAGGCGTGGCAACTACAAGGATTTCACATAAGAAGAGGATTTGTTCGGACCTCCCGTGCCAATCCTGTCCTTATGTGCAATCCTTGTAGTTGTGGGCAGTCCCAGGCGTGACAACTACAAGGATTTCACATAAGAAGAGGATTTGTTCGGACTCCGGCAACAGTGGATTCCGGGTCAAAACTGAAAAAAAAAGTCCCTTTTTTTTCAGTTTTGCCCGGAATGACAGGCGGAGGTGGGCAATCCTGTTCTTATGTGCAATCCTTGTAGTTGTGGGCTGTCCCAGGCGTGACAACTACTAAGGATTGCACATAAGAAGAGGATTTGTTCGGACCCGGCAACAGTGGATTCCGGGTCAAAACTGAAAAAAAAGTCCCTTTTTTTTCAGTTTTGCCCGGAATGACAGGCGGAGGCGGGCAATCCTGTTACCATGAAAATACATTTCCATCATCGGGGTGAAAATTTGTTTTCATGGAAGTTTCTTAACCACAATCCTTGTGGATGATACATACACAATCCTTGTAGCAGATGATTTATTCAGACCCGCCGGATGTGTCCATCAGCGGACTCGGCTGCCACCCGTCAAAGGTCACGGTTGCTGCGTCACGCCCTTTTATTACAAAGCTACTGGTCTTTTCCCCTGTTCTCTCGGCACAGGGTTTCTTTAACCAGCGGGCTGCGTCAAAAAAGGTTTCAGGCAGCACGACCAGCTCGCTGCTTATGTCGGTGTCCGGGGCTTCGATTCTGACGGTTCCGTCGTTCCCTCTTTTTGATGTGGCGGTCACGCTGCTTTCTGCGGATTTGATGTAATTGTCTGTGATGATGAAGATTGCTCCGCCATCTCCCTGGTCGGCGTTCGCACTGATTTTGCTCTGATTCAGTATGACGAAACGCGGCTCACCGATGTTGATGTCCCCTCCTTTACCGGCCCCCTGACTGACGCTGGTGGTGATCTGGCTGTTTGTCAGTTGCAATCTGTCTTCCGTGTTCACCGAGATGATCCCTCCACCGCCACTTATTGCTTCGCTGGTCAGCGCGGCGGATCCGGAGAGTTTGACGGAATCTTCGGCATGGACGGATATGCTTCCTGCATCGCCGCCACCGGATTCGGCCTGACTTGCGGATGATATCCTGGCCCCGTCTTTGATCTCAAGATTCTTGGCTGTCACGGTGATGTCCCCGCCCATGCCCTGGGCCAGCGTTGCAGTGGTCAGGGCGGCGTCATCCTTTAGGGTGACATCTGTATCCGCATGAATGGAGATGGTTCCCGCGTCGCCGATGGCTTCGCTTGTGGAGGATATGAACGCATTTCCGCTCAGTTCCAGTCTGCCCGCATTCAGACTCGTTATTCCGGGGCCAAGTCCCCCGCTGTTCTCCGTACTCAGGTACGCGTCATCCTCAAGTGTAACCGCATCCCCGGCATCAATTGTCACTCTCCCGGCATTCCCGGTCATATAAAAATCTGTCCACTCTTCGCCATCGAAGATAAAGCTTTTTGCGGCACCATCTCCCGCGTCCGCAACTTTGGCTACATCTCCCTTTTGTACGGGCAGCGTATCCCGCTCTGCAAGATCGGGGACCGTATAAATATTTTCAAATCCGACCCATTCTTCCCCGGTATAGACGAAATTTCTTACTGTTCCTCCTCCAGCATCAGACTGAGCAATATCACCCGGCAATGAGATAAATCGGTCCCGTTGTGCAAGATCGGAAAGAGCGTAGATATTTCTGATTTGAGTCCAGACAACTAATTTTTCATGTACAAAAGCCCCGGATGTGCCGTCTCCCATATCTTCCACAATAAAGACTTCTCCCGGCCCGATCCTCAGTGTGGCCATAAGATCATTCAGCGGAGCCATATCTTGGACTCTGGTGACTTTCTCCGTAATCTGTATCCACGGTTCCTGGGTCCCGGTCCGGATAAAGGTTCCATAATTGCCTGTGCCCGCATCCTCCACAATGGCAATATCCCCTTCCTGAGCGGAATCCGTCAGGCCATCCAGATCCGGGATCGTCGCGATACTGTAAATATTCGCCACAGGATATTCGCTTGCCGAAGCCACAGAGGCCCCCTTGCTGAGATCAAGAGATTCGAGATTCAGTGTTATATCCCCTGCATTTCCCCTGTCCGAGCTTGAGGTGACAATAGACGCGTCCTCGGTCAGTGACAACTTTCTTGCTGTTATTGATATCCTCCCCGCGTCAGATCTGCCGGTGGTATCCGCACGAATGACGCTCTCCGCTCCGGTCAGGGTGACGGAATCTGCAAAATCCTCATGGCTTTCAGGATCAGCCCCAGATATCGCCAGGCTCCCTCCTGAGCCAGTCTGTTCTGTTCGAACAGAAATCTTGCCCCCGCTCATCACTTTGAGATTCCCTGTATGGATGGCAATGTTTCCGCCTTCTCCTTTACCCATTGAACCGCTTTCAATAACAGCTTTGGTGTTGAGCAGCAGAGACGGTGTATTAATCGTTATATCTCCGGCCTGACCCGTACTGTCTTTTTGGGCCGAAGTTGATATTCTCGCCTTATCGGAGACATGAACCGATTCAGATGCATGAATAGTCGTATCTCCTCCCCTTCCACTGCCGGAAATCGACTCACCGCCAAGCCAGGCTTCATTGCCCGATACACCCAAAATTTTCGTCTGAATGGAAAGTGTGCCTCCGTCACCCGGGTCATCACCTATATAAGAAGAGCTGTTTCTGATCTTCCCATCAACAATAATCACCTCTTCCGATGCATTGATCTGTATATCTGTTCCATTGCCCTTTCCATAAGTGTTGGCATTAATCTCACTGTTACCTTTTAATGATATGTGATCTGCCTGTATATCAATCACCTGGCCGTCCTCATGACCTGGCTGAGACAGAATTTCAGCCCCACCATCCATGACAAATCTGCCCCCGCGAATAAAGACGCTTCCGGCCCCGAACTCTTCATCTTCGTTCCCGGTTACCGTGATTCTCGATCCGTCTGACAGGGTAATGTCCCCTGTTTCTCCTGCCGGCATATCCAACCCGGAATCCGTTATTTTCACCTCACCCTCGTCGCGGAGGGCTGCCAGATTCACCCGGCCTTCGGGCGCGTTGAGGCTTGAACCCACTGGCACATTGTATGAGGCATCTTCACTCTCGAGGTAGTAATATGTTCCGCTTATCTCAACATCCCCGCCGATCATGGAAATACTTTCCCCCTCAGGGACCACAAGGCCCGGGAAAAAATCAGGGTTCTTACGTCTCCAATCCCCCCAGCTCTTATATTCCTCTTCCCCCCAAACCTCTTTTGTCAACTCCCCCATACCCTCAACAGATATCTTGCCCACATCAGCGTCCAAAAACCCGAAGGCAGCGGGTGCGGCCACCGATAGGACATCATTCACATGGGGTACCGTATAAAACCGGTCATTCTCCCCCATGCGCAGATAATCCGCGGTGCTGACATGAAACGAACCGCCCAGATCCAGGGCCGCATTCTGACCGAACATCACGCCCGCGGGATTCAGCAGATACATGTCCGCCCCCGGAATTGTGGAACGGAGCGTTCCGTCAATCCATGAAGCATCCCCGCCAGTAACGCGGCTGATGACGTTCTGAACCGAATCGGGACCGCTGAAGGTCGCGCTCTGATCAGAATGGATGTTGAATCGGTGAAAACTGTGGAACAGATTCGCGCCGGCCTGCTGCCCGTATTCGGGCTTAATCTCATAATTCGGACCCGGCAGATCCAGTTTTCCGGCATTCCCGACGCTTCCGTCCAAGCTGATCCCCCGAGGGTGAGTTCCGTCAGCACAAACTGGCATGACAGGGATAACCGACAGAAAAATGATGATTACCGATTGCATAACATTCTTTATAACTTTTTTCATTTCATCCTCCTTTTGACCTTATCAGATGGGACGCATCAGATAAAAAGTCAGAATAAAAAACTTTGGGTTTCAAAATTTAACTTAATTTCTATGTCTTCTACCACTAAAAAAAGGGTAAGTCAAGAAAAAACTACAGGGATTTCACATAAGAATGGGATTTATTTTCAGAGCCGATCCTTTACTTATGTGTAATCCTTGAAGTTGCGGGAAAAATTGCCGGCAAAACTACAAGGATTTCAGATTTATGCTCAGATACTCCCGCAATTCATGGACAAAATGCTTCGGCACATAATGCTTTTCGGAGAACAGCATTCCGGCTCAGTATCTACAAGGATTAGCGATAAGAAAAGGATTTCATGTCCGAATCCTTTTCTTATCGCTAATCCTTGTAGATAAACGTATGTAAAAGGAGGGACACATCCAAAAATCCTGCCGATTTTTATCATTTTTGCCCGGAATGACAGGGATATTCTGGGCAGAGATAGCAGGGATTGCTATCAAGCATCAAGCATCAGGCACCAAGCACCAGGCATCAGGCACCAGGCATCAAGCATCAAGTTATCAAGCATCAAGCTATCAAGCATCAAGCTATCAAGCATCAAGCATCAAACATCAAGCATCAAAGCGATACTTAGACGCGGATATAAAAACAGACACTGTCACCAATATATAAGTGGAAAGAAAAACATATTCAATGAAAGTCAGATAGCCGGCCGGCAATTCCAATAATACCTTTAAATGATAAAAAAAATTCACTACCAGTATGGCCATCAGTATCATCATACGAATTCTCAGCCTTCTGGCAGATATGAAATGAGTCAGGCATAACGTCATTATCATGACAAAAATATGAAAAAAAGACCTGAGCGGCGTCAGTCTTTTAAGACATATCTCGGCATTGAAACGGGAATGACTGATCGTGTTCCGGGAATCGAAGAATCTGGGATTGCCCAGGCTGGAAACATTGCTTATGATATCCTGATAAAGCAGCATATCCCCCAAAGACCATTCGGAGACCGCATCAAACCTTGTTTTTCCGATCTTTTCTTCATTCACAAAAGGAGGAACCCCGCTTCTGTCCGGAAGATATGTGAGACTGTCTCTTGTGAGCTTCGTGTGACGGAAACTGATACGCAGCTTATGCTGATCAAAAGGATACGCACGGAAATCAAAGTCCGCTTTAAAATCGGCCCTTACATAATAGACCCGCGTACCATCCTTATCAAAAACCGGATTCAGTATTATCGGACTTACCGAATTCGTAAATTCGATACCCGTGTCATCAAACGCCCCAGAATAATGGAACCACAGATAAAAATCTGCCGTGTAAGTTCCGTTTTCCATATCCAGATTACTGATCTCATTAACATAAATACCCGCATATACGATGCGGGTCTTATTCATCATTTTCCCTCCGATAATGATCACATCCCCGTCCAGCGACTTTTTGAACATGTCGCCAGTATCTTTGCGTTCAGATATCTGATATTGCGAAAACCCGGGAATAAGCTTCTGATCTTTATAGATGCCTATGGCAAGGGGCCTGTCAGCATCACCATCCGGGTCAAAATAGATATCTCCGGTGACCCCCATGATCGCGTTACTGGAATTGTGAAAGCTTGCCAAAGCGTTTCTCACTTTTAACCGGTCACTTCTTATATTTTCCCTTGATCCCTGAATCTCAGCCCGCCTGATCGCCTCCACAGCAACATGTATCGCATCATAATAACACGCAGTTACCCATGACGGCCTCTCATTATATCTCTTGACAAATTCCCGTGAGAAAGAATACGCTTTTTCGTTGGCTACGCCAGTCATAAAGGGAGAAACAGCATAAATACCGTTTGAACAATATCCCGGCACAGACTGTTCCATGGGATATTTTTTAAGTTCGCTGAGAAACAATTCGGTTGAAAGCGCATCGCCTCCCACAATCTGATAATCCGTATTCATCCCCTTTAACAAGGCAACGAGCTTCGCGGCTTCCGGAGCATGCATGGCCAGAAGAATCGTTTCGGAGACCTCGATCCCGCTTGCAATCCGTACCGCTTCATCATTTTTCCCGGAAAATTCCCATTTGTTTTTTACTTCAATACCGAATCTCTGGCACGCCTTTTTAAGATCTTCGGCAAGAGAGCGGCCATAATCATCTTTGCAGAATACAATGTTTACCGAGGGCTGTCTGAGATTTTTGTTAACGAAATTTACGATAAAACTCGCTCCAAACGCATTGCTCGGTATGATTCTGAAATAGCAGTCATTTCCATAAGTCACTTTTTCTGCTGTGGCAGACGCTGTGATGGCCGGAACCCTCATCCGTTTATAAATCCTTCCTGCCGCAACAGAGGTCCGGCTGTAATAATGTCCGAGCACAAGCAGGGCCTCTCTTTCATCTGCGATCCGGGAGGCCGTTCTTATGGCACCGAGTTCATCATTATTGTCGTCAAAAATAAGTAATTTTATCTTTCTGCCATTAATCCCGCCTCCTCTGTTTATTTTATCAAGATACAAATTAATCCCTTTAAGCATCGCTTTCCCCAGGATGCTCTGATCGTCGGATGTGGGCCCCACGACAGCGATACAGATGGCCTCTTTTTTTAAAACCCAGATTTGCAGAAAAATAATAACAGTCGCGCCGATAAAGAGGATCGGGAACAGTTTAAACAGCGTTTTTTTCATAAGGAGCTAAGGGATATAAGGGTTAAGGGTTAAGGGGTTAAGGGTTAAGGGGTATAAGGGTTAAGGGTTAAGGGCTAAGGAGTTAAGGAGTTAAGGGTTAAGGGGTTAAGTTTCGAGTTTCGAGTTTCAAGGTTCGAGTTTCAAGGTTTAAGGTTAGGCAAAACTTAACCCTTAACCCTTAACCCCTTAACACTTAACCCTTAACACTTACCCCCTTAACCCTTATTGGTTATATATATGAATAAGGATCCGACGATCAGAACCACACAGGGATGTATGATCTTTCCCATGCGGGTCAGAAACTTGGGTTTTTCCTTCCCTTGTCTGCTCCGGTGATAGACAGGTATTGAGATGAAACCGGCCATCGCCAATAACGCATATATTGTAAAAAAAGCATATTTAATGGCTGAATCTCCGACGACGGTTCGGAAAAACAATATATGGAAAATAATGCTTGTTATCAGTACGGTCAGGAAAATCAATACCTGAATCCCGGGCTGGTCAAAGGGTATAAAGTAAATCGAATATGAAATCGCTAACATCACAAGTATCGGGAAGAAAAACTTGAAAATAACACCAACCCCTTTTCTTTTGATCCGGATGGTGCCGTTGAACTGAGAATAATCAGTCTTATACCCCCTGTGATCAGGTACCCGGCTGATATCCTGATAAAAGGACATGTCATAAATATACCACTGCACATTTGCTTCTGTCCTTATTTTTTTAACCCTTTCTTTCAGGGAGCCGGGCATTCCCAGAACATCCGGGATGTAAATCACGCTGCTTCTCGGCTTGCCGGCGTGGCGAAAGCTGATCTTCAGCACCTGACGGTCAAAGGGGTACGCATAAAAATCAAAAACACTTTTAAAATCAGCCCGCAGATGGTATGCCCGGGTGGTGATGTCCCCTGTTTTCTCCTCCATAACCAGGTCCTCCAATCTGATGGGGCGGACCGAGTTCGCAAACTCAATATTTGTGTCATCAAAATTTTCGTGAAAGCGGAACCAGATATAGAAATCTATGGTGTATTCCGAGTGCCTTATGCTGATTTCATTGATATCGATACCCGTATGGACCACATGCGTTTCGGTCACCGATTCTCCGCACACGATTTTCAGCGGATCATATATTTCCGCTTCAAGGTCGGTTGTGTATCGCTGCTGATATTGGAAAAATGCGGGAAGGAACTTCTGTTTTTTATAAAATCCCATGGCGAGCGGCCGACTTACATCGCCCTTTTCGTCAAAATAAATATCCCCTGTGATTCCCTGAATGGCAACCTCTTTGTTATTCAGGGTTTTCAGATAATCTCTGATCGCTCTCCGATCATTTCTTATATTCCCCCGGATATCGGATGTCTCAATGGCCTCCACTGCCACCCGCGCGGCATCATAATAACACGCGGACACCCATGAAGGTTCCTCATTATATTTCTTTATAAATTCTTTTCGGAAATCCAGGGCCTTCTTTTTGGCAAGGTCCGCAATAAACGGGGAGACCGCATAAATCCCGTCCGAATAATAACCGGGGCTGGCCCGCTCCAGGGGATATTCTTTCAGGGTATCAATAAACCACTCCTCTGAATAAGAATCAGGACCGATGATGGTATAATTCGTACCCGGATATTTTAACAAAGTGATCAGTCTCACACTGCTCTCCGCATAAGTTGCGAAAAAGATCGCTCCGGGATCTTCCACGGCTCTCAGCTCCGTGACAATCTTTCTTAACTCGTTATCCAGATATCTGCTTTCCCCGCCGAATCCCCACTTCCTTTTAACTTCAATTCCCAGATCCCTGGCAGCTTCTTCAAAATTTTCAGCCAGAGAAGGCCTGTAAAGGTCTTTATCAAATATAATACTTACCGATGACTTCCCCATCACATTATAAAGGTAAGTTGTGATAAAATCTGCCATAAAACGGCTATTCGGGACCACTCTGAAATACCAGTCATTAAAAGCGGTAAGGCCTTCTGCGGTGGCCGATGCGGTGATAACAGGCACCCCCTTGTAACTTTCAGCCGCCGCCAGGGAAGCCGGACTGGAATAATGCCCGAGCACAATCAGCACCCTCTTGTTCATAAGCAGCTTTGAAGCGATTTTCATAGCAAATCGCGTCTGGTCCTTATCATCTTTCTGAAGCAATTCTATGGTTCTGCCTGCAAATCTGCCTTCTCTCCCTGCTTTCTCAAGATACAGTTCCACGCCCCTGAGCATTGCCTCTCCGCCAGCCTCTCTCATAGGTCCTGCCACAGCAATATAGTAGGGTTCTTCTTTCAATTTCAGAGACACTTGGGGATATAAAAAAAACACGAGCCCGCTTATGAGCATAATTGATAAGAGTATGGTAAATAGCTTTTTCATTAGATTCCTAATTATTTCTCAAAATACCAGTCCCGGATATGTTGTCCCCCAACGGCCATATGGTACCATCCTTTTACCCGCGTCTTTACCAGACAATGCGCGGATTCAAAATAAAGGGGAACCACCGCGGCTTGATCCTGGCACAGAATCTGTTCAGCCCGTCTGTATATCCGTTTTCTCTCTTCCTGATCAGAAAGTTCAAGGGCTCTGTCCAGCAACTCGGCAAACTCCGCATCATCCCAGTTCACATAATTGGCTGACTTAAAAGGATGAAAAAGATCATAAAGCCACCCGTTCGCATCGGGATAGGGGCCGCACCATCCCAGGCGAAATATATGCGGTGTGTCCGGCATACCCATTGAAGATATATACTCTTCCCAACTCTTTTCATCAAGAGTGATATTTATGTTTAAATGATGTTTCAACGAGGCCTGAACTGCCTGTGCAATCTTTGAGTGAGTCTCAGATGCGTTGTACATAAGTAGCACTTCCGGGAATCTCCGGCCATCGGGATAACCGGCCTGGGCCAGCCATTTTCTTGCCTGAACAGGATTAAAACGAATCCCGACACCGGACTCGGGATCAACAGAACCGACAACAGGGGGACGCGTGAATGTCGCGGCAGGTTCCTCTCCGCCCTGAGTGATCATATCCGTGAGCAGCATACGATCAATGGCCGCGGAAATGGCCTTCCGGACAAGAGGGTTGTCAACCGGCGGACGTCCGGTGTTAAATCCGTAAGTGTAACTACAAAACTGGGGTTCTTTTGAATACTCCCGGGTTAAAACTGAACTGTCCTTAATTCGTGAAATGGCCATCATGGGAAGCCGCAGATAACTGCCCCCCATTATATCCAGATCGTTGTTCTCATACATGGCCAGGCCCACCGAACTCTCCGGGATAACGTAATAACGCACCTCCGGTATGGAAACCTTATCCGCATCCATGTAATCCGGATTCTTTCTTAAAATCGTTACCATGCCTTTTTCACGCGCGGCCAGGGCATAAGGCCCGTTTGTTACAATGTTTCCCGCACGGGTCCATCGGTCACCGAATTTTTCAATCACTTCTCGCGGGAGGGGCCGGTAAATATCCAAACCGGCCATCATGGGAAAATACGCGGCTGGGTGTTCAAGTTTGAATTCCACCGTAAAATCATCCGTGGCCCGCACACCGACAACTGAAACATCTCTGATTTTCCCCTTGTTGACGGCTCTGGCGTTTTTCAGGATGTACAGACGCTGGGCCTGGGGGGCCCTGGTTTCCGGTCTGATATTGCGCTGAATGGCCCATACCACATCATGTGCCGTTACATAGCAGTCGTTTGTACATTTCACATCACGCATCCCAAACGCTGTCCATTTCACATCATCACGCATCTTAAACGTGTAAGTCCTGCCATCATCACTGACGGTCCAGCCTATGGCGAGTTCGGGAACAGGCTCATAAGTTTCAGGCGCAAAATCGGTGAGACCCAGAAACAATTGTTCGGTCAGTTCCACAGAACTGACATCCTGCGTAAGTCCGGGGTCAATGGTCTCAACGATCCCTTCAACAGGGAGCCGCAAGGTAATATCCTCCACCACATAGAATATATCCAGCTTTTCATCCAGCAAAGATCTGGACTCGGTAAATTCGAATCTTCCCCTGTGAAATTCTTTGAAAAAGATCTGTTTTCCGGTAATATCCCCTTGGAATGTAAAAGAATACTCCCCCGTTACCCCGTGCCAGTCTTCAAGCACCCGCAAAGCAGAAGCCAGAATAAGCGGCACTGTGGATCCGGTCTCTTCCATGGCATAGACCAGCAGGCGGATTCCGTCATACCCCTGAGCGGCCCATGTATCCGGGGGCATGCCGAATTTTGATTCAAATTTTTTGACAAACTCCCGGGTCACCCTTGATGGGTGATTCGGATTAAATACCGTCGGAACAATCACGCCCTCGGCCGCGTCTCCCGCAACAGAAAAGAGATCCATGGAATCCATGTTGGCACTTCCGATAAACGGCACATTGATCCCTATGTTACGGGCCTGTTTGATCAGTTCGCCCGTATAAGGAAGTAAGCCGGCTAAAAATACCGCGTCAAACTCATAGTCTTTCATCAGTTGCAAAATCATGGAGCGGAAATCCTTCTGCCATTTGAAATAAGATCTCGTGGCCTCCACCTTTATCCCCAGATTCTTGGCCCGCTCATGAAAGAGTTCCGATAACGCCCTGCCGATGGTTCCCCTCTGATAGATAATGACTATTTTCTTAAACCCTCTGCCTTTGGCAAAATCGGCCATCTGCCATGCGATCTCCTGATCAGAGGGGATATTCCTGAAAACAAGATCACCTCCGACCTGGCCGAAATCCGGACTTGTCGCGCCCGGGGAGAGAAACAGGATACCGTTCTTTTCATAAATAACGGACATGGGGATCGCAACGCCCGAAAAACGATGTCCCACCACCGCGATCACATCCGGATTCCGTGACAGTTCCCTCGCAACCTTTCGCCCCTGTTTGATGGTCCTCCCATCATCATAAAACAGGGGTTCTATCTTTTTTCCTAAAACGCCTCCTTTGGTATTTGCTTCTTCTATTGCCAGACTGATCCCTTCAACAAACTGGTTCGGGGTCAGTTGCGTGGAAACAACGCCGATAACAATCTCGCTTTCCTCTGATTCTGAGGCTATCTCAGCCCTTTTCTCGGCCGGCACTTCACCGAAATATTCACAGGAAGAACATATAAACACCAAAAAAAATGGCAGGATAAATAGGTTTCTCATTTTTTGATTACTTGAACGTGAACGTGAACTTGAACCTTCTGTTTATGTCACGTTCATGTTCACGTTCACGTTCACGTTCCGTTCACGTTCAAGTTCAAGGTTCGGAATAAAGCTTTTCTTCAAAAAAATCTGCCAGACCGCTCTTTTCGGAAGAAACAGCTTCATCGGTTGTCTCAGAGCTGTGTTCCTCGGCAGAACCTGACTCTTCTGTAGTCCTTTTGGCCGGTTCCTCGGAAGAAGCCCCTGATTTGCCGGTATTATCAGGTAAAGTCTCGTCAAATGCAATATTCCCGAAAATCGGTAGCCCGCGCTTTCCCCCCCCGATGATCACCACTTTTGAGTTCTCTGATTCGGACAGGGCCAATGTGGCCTCAATCCCTTTCCAATGCAATATCTCTTCCGAGAGCGATGAGGACAATATCTCATTATATCTTCTGTACCCCTCAGACTCGATACGCTTCCGTTCGGCCTCTCTTTTTTCCCGCTCAATTTTAAACAGATGGGCCTCGGCCAAGTGTTTCTGTTCCATTTTATATTGGATGGTTTTCTGAACACTGGCAGGCAGAATGATGCGTTTGATGATCACATCATCGACCTTGACAAAACGCTGGGACACCTGCTCAATCGCGTCGTTAAGTGATTCCTGTATCAGGGACGTCTTTGTGGTATAAACCTCCTCAGCCTCGATCTGACCGATAATAATACGCAATACAGACTCTATTTCCGGAAGCACGACTTTGGTAAGGTAATCCTTTCCGACATTTTTATGGAGCACTCCCAGAAGATTGTATTCAGGCCGGTAACGAACGGATATGAGCAGATGAAGCTTCAGACCGTTTTTCGTTAACACATCAAACTCGTGGAAAGTCTCCTGTATCCGGACATTATAAATATATATCTTATCCCATGGCCAAATAAAATGGATGCCTTCGGGAAGGACCTCGTCCACCACTGTTCCGCCGAAAAACAACAGATATGTCACTCCGGCCTGTCCTGAACGTATGACATAAACAATATTGTTAAACAGGTAAGCAAACAGAAACAAATGGATAAGAATCACAATAATGAACAGAGATGTGTTATCCTTGATTGCCGCTTTTATTTTTTGATATATTTTAGCCATTTTAATTTTAAATTCTTTCTACAAATTTTCCAAATTCCATCTTCAGCACCCTGTCCGCATAATGAAAATATCTGTCATCATGGCTGACAGCGATGACTGTTTTTCCCTGGGCCTTTAAATCCTTTAACAAAACTTCATAAAAATATTTTCTGAAAATCGGGTCCTGATCCGCGGCCCACTCATCAAATACATAAATCTGCTTATTATCCAGCAAGGCCACGATCATTGCAAGTCTCTTCCTTTGTCCGGTAGAGAGCTGAATGTTGGAGAACGCGTCTCCGACAAGCTCTGTTTTGTTCTCCAAAATCATCAGTTTCAACAGTTCTCCGACCTTCTCCTCATCAATGGTGTCCAGCCCGTATAACCGGTCAAAAAGATAAAATTCGTTAAAAATGATTGAGAACAACTCCCGATACGCCGGATAAAAAGGGGTGCTGATCGTCAGATCATCCACGCCGAGAGTCCCGGAAATCGGATAATACAATCCGGTCAGAAGCTTGAGCAGGGTTGTTTTTCCGCTTCCGTTCCCCCCCACGATAAAAAGAATTTCACCTCTGGTGATGGTCAGATCAAGGGGGCCCACCGTGAACAGCGGGGTCCCGTTTCTGTCTGTGTAGGAAAAGGAGATCGATTCAAACCTGAGTTCGTTAAAATTGGCGATCTTTGTTATGGGGCTTTTATGCTCAGGATTGAAATTATTGCTTGCCTTATCCAGGCGTTCTTCCAGAATGTAGAGATTTCTTATGGCATTGTTTGCCCTGGCAAAAATCGGTATGGCAGTAACCATCAGATTCACCGGGCCGATGATAAACAGAATCACAGCAGTCACCCGGATCACCAGTTCCCCGCTGATATGCCCGAGTCTGGGCAGGATAAAGATAATAATACCGAGCAAGGTATAAAAAAATACCTGGGAGGACATCACCAGGGTGATAAATTTGAAGCCGGTTTTTATCTTCAGATCCGAAGCCCGGATCGCTGTCTTTTCAAAGTATCGGAAGTGATGATCGTTCTTTTTCTGATTAATCCTGAGCTCCTTGAAGCCGTCAATGATCTGGTTCAGCATTTCAAAGAACCGGGTTTCTTTTTTTGTGGTTTCAACCAGTTCCTCGGCTATTGATTTCTGATGTGACAAATAGAGCGCCACTGCAATCGCGATCGCGATTAGGGTAATCACAAAAGCGGGTTTTGATAACATCGCCAAAAAGAATATGCTGAACACCAGAACAATGGCCGACTGCCAGGCATTGATAATCAGGATGGCCGCTTCGGATATCTGACTGGTATCCTGAGCGATCCGGGTGAAGATATCCTCTCTTCCCGTGTTTTCCAAAAACAGGAGATCCGTGTTCCTGATTTTATCTCCGATTCTTATGCGGATTTTTTTGACTATTTCCTCCGCAATGATCATGGCCTGCTTCAGGGCATGCCTCTTCCCAATGATAACGATTGCAAAGGTGATTGCAAACATGAGGAAATATCTGAAATTCAGACTCTTATGGGTCGCCGTCGATGCTGCCGTGACAATGATACCCAACAGAGCGCCCTGGGCCACGCCTGAGATGATTGCCGTGATCAGCGCGGTGAGTCCGGATATTTCGGATTCTTTTTTATATAATGTGATTAAATCCATAGGCCAAAAAAAAAGACATTCAAAGCGTCAACACGCCTGACATTCTGATTTCATAACAGAAACGATATGTTTTCCCAAGTTCTGCCGTTTCAGCTCGTAAGCAATAAAAGGCGCCATTTTCCGCAAAAAAGAGAAGGTGATCTCTCCCTCGCAGTAAGCGCATAACCACTCTCGTCGGACCTCGATATATTTCTCTTTTTCATTTAATTTTAAGCGATTAATCGTTGCTTCAATTTTTTCTCTCCGCGAAGGCGTCAGCCCGGGACCGCTTCTGATCATCAGAGAGGGAAATTCCATGACAAACGATTCCGGTTTCAGAGTGAACGGGTCGGCAACATCCTGAAAGTTTCCTTTCTCAGTATTCATTGATCTGGCGGCCAGTCTGAAATTACACCATAAGACGCTCATGAACCGCCTTCACCTCCTCGGCATCCGGCTTCTCTCTGTTTTGCAGCCTCTTCGCATCTTCAATGGCAATCTCCGCTTCCAGGGAACGGGCATGTTTCAATCCGAAGGCCTCCGACGTGAGCCAGTTGTCTGCCCGGCCGTGCCGTAAAAACGGCAGTTCCTCCAGAACCGCGTGTGCGGAACCGTGTTCATCCCGATGAATATCCAGATGGAAGAGTTTGTCATGCGCCTCATCAAACCCGGGTTCCAGGGAAGCCGGAACCAGTGGGGAATGGCTTGTGATGATGAACTGTATTTTTATCTCCCGATCCAGACAGGCGTTCACCGTGAGCAGGGCCGGAACAATCGAACGCTGCCATCCCGGATGCAGATGGGCTTCGATTTCATCAACAAGCACCGTCATGCTCTTGCACGGGGCCCTGTGCCGGCTTTCAATCTTATGCTCCTCCCATGCCCAGACGATCATATAAGCCAGTGCGACGATGCGCTGCACACTGGCGGCCGCATGGACAATCGGGACATTTCCCCAAGGATATTCCAGGGTGGGAATCTCTTCAGTGTCGCCGGGAATACGGACCGGTTTTCCCGGTTTCAGCGTCTCTCCGGATACGGAGGATAAGCGGGAGACGACCCGGGTGAAAATGTCAAATGCAGGGTTCTGCCTGTATTGCCAGTTCACCCAGTCCTGCAACAGACCGTTACAGAGCTTCTGCTCCCTTCCCTCTTTTTCGATGAATTCACCGAGGCCGTTCCACAAATGCCGGTTCGACAAGACCAGCGGACTCAGGGGCAGGGCTGTACCGCCGGGGCGCTGTATTTTTGCCTTCACCGGATCCCATACCCCAAAGGAGCCGTCAGAGCGGGCATAAATTGCCAAGCCGTCATATCCCGAACCTTCGTGGATATGCCAGTTCTGAATTTCCCGGTCGTAAAGAATCTCCCGCTTAATCTCCTCACGCTCCGGTTCGCCTGATATGGAAAAAGTGAGCTTAACTTCCGCTTTGTCCGAGTTGTTCCCCGGATAAGCCGGAAATCCGGCCCACTGACCCGATAGCGCAAACCATGCACATTCCAGCAGAAAGGTCTTTCCCAGGCCGTTATCGCCGGTAATGATATTCAGGCGGTCTGCCGGGTCAAACCCGAGTCGTTTTGCCGGCCCTACGCCGTCCAATTGTAAACGGGTTAGGATGCCATTCTGATTCATAGCAGAATTTGTCCTTTCTGTAAATATTTAAAACCCCCACCAAACTTGCCCGTAACTGAATGCTCAGGTTCGGGTTTAAGTTTAAGTTCGGGGGTGTCCCATCTTTTACATACGTTTATCTACAGGGATTAGCGATAAGAAAAGGATTCGGTCTGTTCAGACATAAAATCCTTTTCTTATCGCTAATCCTTGTAGATATTGAACCTGAAATCAGATCCGCACTTGCACTTGCACTTGCACTTGCACTTAAACTTGCACCCGGAGCACGTTCAGGCCGGGTGCAAGTGCAAGTTTAAGTTTAAGTTTAAGTTCACGTTCACGTTCACGTTCACGGGATCCTTAAATCCGTTATAATCAGTAATTTTCAATTCTGATTTTCACATACTCGGGAAAATCCGGAATATTCGACAAATCATTTTCAAACAGGACCAACTCATCTGTGGTCCTAACTTCCTTAAAATTGGCAAACTTATATGTCATATACATCATCCGGTTCCGATCTGTGGGAAGCAACTCTGCCTGTAGTCGGACGCCCTGCTTTTTGGCCTCCCGGCGGAGGTGATTGATCATGATGTTCCCCACTCCCCTTGACATGACGCGGCAGGACATTAGCAGCAGTTTTATGAGCCACAGCCCCTCGTGTCGTTCAATGAGCATCAGCCCGATTTTGCCGTAAGTTCCGTAACGGTCTTCCAAGGCGGCGACCAGAAGGATGTGATCCTCGGATTTTCGGAATTCATTTAACTCATTGTATGAATAGGTATAGCCGGTTGTATTGAGTTGGTGTGTGCGCATGGTCAGCTCCTCTGCGCGTTTCAAATCTTCCTCTTTCGCCGGGCTGATTGAAAAATTCATCTCCAGAGTGGCCAGAAACTCCTCCTTGGGGCCAGTGTATCCATCTTCCACTTTGTTGCGCGCTATGTCACTGAGATACATCTGCCTGCGAATCTCTGACTCATCCGTAATAAATCGGGGATTCATTTCAGGCATATCCGGAAGGCGGTTCGCATGAGCCGCGTCAATGCAAAGCACTTCAGGAAGCGAAAAACTCACCTCCTCCCGTTCAAATGGCTGGTCATCCACAAAAGCGAACGCGTCCATGCCGATGTTAAGGGACTTCTGTATCTTTTTCAGAGAACGGACTTTTGAATCCCAATGAATCTGGGGATAGAGAAAATAATCGGACAACCCGAATTCCCGGAGCTTTTCCATGGCCTGTCCGTAATCATTCTTGCTGGCAACAGAATGCAGGATCCCCCGACTGTCCAAGATATTTATAATCTTCGGCACTTCCTCCCTTAAAGAGACCGCATCCCCTTCTATCAGGACCCCGTTCCATAAGGTGTTGTCCAAATCCCATACCACGCATTTGATTTTTCTTTCCTCTTCTGAATGAGGAGTGGAAATTTCTTTCATATTCAGACCTTTCTTTTTCTTTTTCTCTTTCTCTTTCTCTTTCTCTTTCTCTTTCTCTTGCTCTTGCTCTTTATCTTTATCTTTATCTTTATCTTTATCTTGCTCTTTATCTTTATCTTTGCTCTTAATCTTGCCCTTGCTAATTGGGAGCAGGAACAAGATAAAGAGCAAGAGCAAGAGCAAGAGCAAGAGCAAGATAAAGAGCAAGAGCAAGATAAAGATAAAGAGCAAGAGCAAGATAAAGATAAAGATAAAGATAAAGAGCAAGATAAAGAGCAAGAGCAAGAGCAAGATAAAGATAAAGAGCAAGAGCAAGAGCAAGATAAAGAGCAAGAGCAAGAGCAAGAGTAAGTTTTCGGATATCCTTAATCTTTTATGAGATACCCATATTTTGCAATAAGCGTTTGTTGTATCTGATTACTCCCTTCAATAATCTCCATGACTTTCGCGTCCCGCATATATCTCTGAACCGGATATTGACTGCTGCATCCGTTCGCGCCGTGGATCTGAACCGCGTCCATGGCTGCTTTCACAGCGATTCGGGAGGCAAAATACTTGGCCACGGATGTTTCCATAATCACCGATGGATCACCGGAATCTTTCAGATGGCCTGCATGAATACACAGCATCCTGGCTGCTTTGAGGTTTGTAATCATGTCCGCTATCATCCCCTGGATCAGTTGATGTTCCTTGAGATATACGCCGAACTGCTTTCGTTTTTCCGTATAGTCAAGGCTGGCTTCCAGGCAGGCCCGTGCCAAGCCCACGCATCCCCACGCAACACTGTATCTGCCAAAATCGAGAGATGTGCCGGCAACATGCGAAAATCCGAAGCCGATTCTTCCCAAAAGATTCTCCTCGGGAATCCGGCAGTCTTCCATGCGAATTTCAGCCAGCATTGCTGACCGGAATCCCATCATATCGCCAATCGGTTCTGTGAAAAATCCCGGGGTATCCCGCTCCACCAAAAAAGCCGCGGGCGCGCCGTCACACTGGGCGATAATCAGAAACAGATCCGCAATCTGGCCCCCGGAAATCCATTTCTTTCTTCCGTTCAGGAGATAAGTCCCGTCGGAAAGAACGGCTGAAGTGCCCACGTTTTTAGCGTCACTGCCGATCTCCGGCTCGGTCAGCGCAAACGAGCATAAGATTTCTCCCTTGCCCATTTTGGGAAGCCACTGGGCTTTCTGGGAATCATCGCCCCATTTTAAAATGGCTTGGGAGACCATAGTCTGAATCGTAATCAGGCTTAACAATGACGCGCTGCCCCGTCCGATTTCTTCGCACAAGAGACCATAAGTGATCATGTCCATGCCGGAGCCGCCGTTTTCTTTGGGAATTGTAGCGCCTGAATACCCTTTTTCAGCAAGTCTTTTCAGGGTTTCAGCGGGAATTCTCTCGTCCCGGTCGTACTGGTCCGCTTCAGGCGATATCTTTTCATCCGCAAAGGCCCTGAAAGCCTCCTGCTGCTCAGACTGCTCCGGGGTTAATTCAGTTCTCATGGGGCCGCCTTTCGCTCAACAAAAGCAGAGATAGCGTTTATTGAATTAAAATTCTTTAAATCCAGATCCTCGTTTTCCACCTTAAAGCTGAATTCTTTCTCAATAAACAAAACCAGTTGCATTGCAAACATTGAATTCACCAGACGGGAGGTGAAGAGCTCATCCTCCTCTTTCAAGTCTTTCTTCTTAATATACTTACTTAGAAAAGACCTGATTTTTTCCTTTGTTCCGTTTGTCGTCATTATATCACCTTTGATGTTTGATGCTTGATGCTGGATGCCTGATACTTGATACTCGATACTTGATACTTAATGCTCGATGCTTGATACTTGATATTCAATGCCTCGATATTCGATGTTTTGTGAAACAGCAAATATCAAGCATCAAGCATCAAGCATCAAGCATCAAGCATCAAGTATCAAGCATCAGGCATCCAGCATCAAACATCCAGCGGATAAGTGTAAAATCCCTCTCCGGTTTTTCGTCCGTGCAGTCCTGCGTGTACCATTTTTTTCAGCAGGGGACAGGGGCGGTATTTGCTGTCATTAAAGCTTTCGTACAGCACGTCAAGGGAATACAATATGGTATCCAGCCCGATCATATCCCCGGTTTCAAGGGGCCCCATTTTATGGCCAAAGCAGGATTTGAAAATCTGATCCACATCCTCCGCGCTGGCCACCTGATCCTGAACCAGAAAGATGGCCTCGTTAATCGTCAGCATCAGCACCCGGTTGGAAACAAAGCCCGGAGAATCATTCACAACAACAGATTCCTTGCCCATGCTTTCCAGCAGTGTTTTGGTGGTCTCAATGGTTTCCTCGGACGTATGATAGCCCCGGATCACCTCAACCATGGTCTTCATGGGAACAGGGTTCATAAAATGCGTACCAATCACTTTTGCGGGCCGTTGTGTGGCTGATGCGATACGGGTGATCGGAATGGCCGATGTATTGGACGCGAATATGCAGTCCTCCGGACATATACCGTCAATCTGAGCGTAAACCTCCTTTTTTAACTCCCATTTTTCAGTGACATTCTCGATAACAAAACCTGCATCCCCGAGCCGTGAATAATCCGTCGTAAATATGATCTGCTTCAGAATTTCATCCGGCTCTCCCGATGCCCCTGTTTTGCCGAATAATCGTTGGAAACGAATGTTCTTTGCAATCTCTCCCCTGGCCTTTTCCAGGATAGCTTCAGATATGTCAACAAGTATGACGCGGTGATTTGTCTGTGCGAGGTTTTGTGCCACCCCGCTCCCCATCACGCCTGCTCCGATAACGCCAACGGTTTGAATATTCATAAAATAACTCCTTCTTCTTAATTTCTAATTCGCATCATCCCTGAGCAAATTCTGTATGCTGCCGTATTTTCGGATCACGGAACCCGAGCACAATATTTTCTCCGGGGATACCGGCTTCAAGCAGGTCCGTGGCAATCCCCTCTTCTGTATGATCATTCTGAACCCATATTTTGTCACCGACAATCTCAATATGAACGGTGGCGCTGTGGATGTATCTCTTTCCCTGCCAACCCATCCTAAGCACCATGTAACTTTTTCGCTCATCATCAAACAGAATCTTCAGCGGGGAACCGCCGCTTCGGGTGCGGGTTTCTGCAAAGTCTGCCAGAATTTTTTTTATTATTTCTGGTGAGTTTAATCGGGTATCCATTTTGTGATGACCTCCTTTTCATCGTCAAACACAATGAGTCGCATAAAATTGTCTGTCAGGAAAATCTGCCCGGATTCCTGCCAAATCCCCCATAAGTGCTTTCCCGACATCCGGTTCGGACAAAATGGTCAGGATATGTTTTTCCTTAATCTCCTTACGAATCCGAACATCCAGTTTTTTCAGATATTTTTTGACCTTGGGATAATATTCGTCTTTAGTACAAAGGTGTTTGAAAACTGATAAATATCTCGTATGCCACTCTGTATTTTAACCACACCACAACATATTGTATGGTAACGGAGCGGATCCGCTGATTTCGGCTCCCGAACCGGGATAAAAATGATTTTATGCGTTCTCGGCACCGTTAATATTACTTTTCAGACACCTTATAGGTCCATAACCATCTCACGCAACCCTGAGTTCGGATTTCATATCCGGCCTCTTTTCCGGTTCAATATTAGAAACGGATCGGGATTCTTTTTCACTGAAATCTTTCAATTTGATCAATAATTTGTTCTTTAAAATTTCACCCCCGAATTCCGAAAGAAACGCCCTGACTGACTCTCGGAGTATGAGTATGGCATGATCCGTGTCCCTTATTTCGAGATTCTGATCTTTGTATGCGATTCTGACACCTTTGCGTCCCAGCGGCTCGAATTTCAGGGGATCAGGCTCCTCCAATATCTCCATGATCCCGGTAACGCCGTCCCGGGCCGATAGGAAACCGTCAGTCAAAGCGTCAAACCAGCTATCCAAGTAGGTATATTCTTCAAAAATGAAGTCGGGGCCTCCTGCTGAAAGATATAATTCACCTGTCGGATCAACCGGATCGGATCCGTCTTCATTATCAAGTTTCCAAGTAATTTTCAGCATGATCCCTCCTTTTCGATAAAAACAGTACGGAGGCGTCTGTTCTTATTGAGAACAGCTCTCACATTCACGGTTTTACCTCCGACCTTTACTGTTTTTCCGAATGCCATGTTATCGCCTTTGGTCTTAAAATAATTCCTGACATCGATTGCAATTTCAATTCCCAGATCAATAATATCATCCAAAGTCATGTCCGGATCCAGTTCCTGAAAGTCTTTTAAATGCTTGGCAATATGCTTGCAGTTTCTTTTACCCGGTCTGAGCGTTGTTCTGCTATTTTCCTGATTATAACGCCTTTTGGGGAACTTCGTTTTCAGAGGCTCCAACCCTGTCATTCCGGGCAAAAATGATAAAAATCGGCAGGATTTTTATCATTTTTGACCCGGAATCCACCCTGCTCCCCAAAAGACGTTATAATCAGCTATTTTCATCAGATAACAAATTTTACCTCTTGAAATTTTACCTTGGGATAATATTCGTCTTTATACATCGAAAACTTCGTCCCTGGTTAGCAATCTTACTTTTCCTGACTCAATCTCCCTTTTACGCTTAAGAAGTTCGGTACCCTCCTCTGTCAGAAGCGTGAGCAGGGTCTCAACCTCCTGCTTGTTCATTGCCCTAATCATTCTGGCAATCTCATTGACCGGTATGCTGATTGTCATTTCAGGCATAAAAACCTCCTTCCCGGCAGTAAACTGCCGGGCTATTCTCATAAGCCCTGACGGGCTAGACGATCTGCAATTCATCAATCATGACTGTAGCACAACTCTGAATTTGAAGTCCGGCCTGCCAGAACCGTGTCGATGATGATATCTTCCCGAGGTGCTTAATCGGTTCCAAGCAGTATATTCATTGCATCATTGAGAATCAGGATCTGAGCATCTCCCGTTTTAGAGGGAATCCTCTGGGTCACAGTGACAGCTATCGAGGTATTGATTCCCAAATGATAGAACATGGCAGTGTCATATCCCGGAATCTGTCCTCTGTGGCCCAAAATATTTGAATCATCGTTTCTTGCAATACCGTAACTATAAGAGAGCGGTGAAGTTTCCGACATTCTGAACACATCCGTGAGCAGGGCTTCCTGATGCGTCTCATCGAATAACTCGCCTTCTGCTATGGCCTTAACCCACCTTGCCAGATCCGCAGGCGTTGAAATTATATTCCCGGATGACCATGTCAGAGACGGATCGATCTCGCTGATATCCACAAGATAACCTGCCGCACCGATTTCGCCTTCAGACGCTTCAAGCAAGTCAAAATATCCATGGGCATATTCGCCTGGAAAGGAGAGGTCGCCTGTTTCCGGAACATTCGTGAAAGTCAGTCCCAACGGTTCTATGAAACGCCGGTGAACTTCTTCTTCATAAGTATTTCCGGTCACTTTTTCAATGATCATTCCCAGGAGCACATAGTTCGTATTGGAATAATGCCATTCCGGGTTTTCAGGATAGGACAGCGGTTCTCCCTCCATGGCTATATCGATAAGCTCGCTCGGGGTCATCTGCCTATCCGTATAAAAAAGTATATTCCACTGCATCTCTTCAGGCCCGGTAAAGTTGTATAAACCGGTTGTATGCTGCAACAGATGGCGAATCGTTATTTTTTTTGCATTATATCCGGTATAGGTTCCTGATGCCTCCTCTTGGGGAGTCGGAGAAGGCACGACACCGGGCAGCCAGTATTCAAGCGTATCTTCCATGCTCAGTTTGCCTTCCTGAACCAGTTGGGCGACAGTCATTCCCGCGAAAGTTTTGGTGATGCTGCCGATTCGTATTCTTGAATACCGATCCAATTCCTCCCCGGTTTCCATATCGGAAACCCCGCTTGTCCTGACCCATTCTTCCCCTGATGGTGTTAATATTGCCATGATCCCCCCTGGAAAACCATGAGCCTGAATCGTCTCATCCAGCAGTTGGTGAAGCTTCAGATCAATTTCGGAACCTGGAACGGATAATAATGTGAGCCTGAAGTGCTGTCTGGCGTCCTCTGTGGATACAAGGTCTCTCTGGTTTGAAAATATTTCATCCACAAGGTACTCAGCTTCATACGCAAAATCCTCTGATGCCAAATTGAAATCTATTGTTTTACCCTGTCCCGCGCCTTCGGGGATACGAATTCCGTTATCCGGATTCAGGTCTTCATCAAGGGTCTGAAGAAATCTGACCATATTCGTGACCGTCGGATTTTTGTAAGTGACAGATCCTGTGACCATATCTATCGGGGTCATTTCCGTGTTGGCCAATGCCTCGCCGAGCAAAATATCCCCGATTCTGAAAGTGACGCTTTTTCCGGCTTCGTACCAGAAACTTCCGTATTTGTCGGTGATACCGAACTGATCCCCGGACTCGTATTCCAGACCTTCAACCGCGCTGTCAAGAAAAACACCCTGCCTTACCTGGCTCGTATCGGCCGTGCAGTTGCAATCCCTTCCGTCTCTGCCAGCTTCACCCTCCTTACCGTCATCAGCGCAGCCGGACGCAAAGAACATTAGGGCGGTTATTATGCAGATAATGCGGAAATACTTAAGAAAATGATGTGACTTATTCTTCATTTTTCTATCTCCTTATGATTTACAGATTTTCAGATAATTAAATTTCACAAGGCGTCAGGGAGGAAGGTGTATAAAGCAATACTCCAACTGCCTGAGAACGCAGTGAAATTATGGGTGTGTCCCATCTACCCGTCATGTCATTCCGGTCAAACTGAAATGCGGACATTTTCCGACTTCGACGGCGGTGGATTCCGGGTTGGAACTGAAAAAATGTCCCATTTTTTCAGTTCTGCCCGGAATGACAGGTGGAGGTGGGACACACCCGAAATTATTTATCCGGAAGTCTTCACGAGTCTGTCCGATCAAGGAGGATGTCTAAGGCTTCAAGAAGTATGACATTTTGGACACTCTCTCCTCCCGGAAGATTCCTGTTCGAAGTTACCGCAATGACAGTGCGGGTCTCCTGGTGGTACTGCATGGCGCTGTCATACCCGATAATATGTCCCTTGTGTCCGATAAGTCCGTAAGAGAGGTTCTCCGTAATACCGTAACCATATTCAATGGGAGCTGTCTCCATAAGATACATATCTGTCATCATCATATTCTGATTCTCTGCATCGAGCAACTCCCCTTCTGCAACAGCCCTGATCCATTGCGCCATATCCGCCGGCGTGGAGATAATATTTCCTGATGCCCACGTCAGAGACGGATCAAGCACAGAATAATCTACCAGAATATTTTCCTCGCCGATAACGCCGCCGGTGTCTTCATGCAAGTCAACATATCCGTGCGAATATCTGTCAGGCATAACAGTTTCTCCGGTTTCCGGAACGATCGTATCGTAAAGTCCGAGAGGTTCGGTAAAACGCCGTCGGACTTCTGATTCCCAAGAATTCCCGGTTGCTTCCTCGATTATCATGCCCAGAAGCACATAATTCGTGTTTGAATAATGAAATTCCGGATTTTCAGGATAAGACAAAGGGGAATAACTGACGGCAATATCCACCAATTCCTGCGGGGTCATCTGCGTTTCGGGTTCGGTATAGTAAGACATGAGAAAACCCATATCGTCTGTGAAACTGAACAAACCGGAGGTATGATGCAGCAGGTTGCGGATTGTGATATGGTTTGCATTGTAACCGGTATATTCTCCGGACGCATCCTCTTGGGGAGTCGGAGAAGGCACGACCCCGGGAAGCCATGTTTCCAATGAATCATCAAGACTGAGCACGCCCTCCTGAACCAGTTGGGCAATTGTCATTCCTGTAAATGATTTTGTGACACTTCCTGAGCGGAATTTGGTGCTTATTGTCAGACTGGTGTCGTTTATCACATCGGAGACACCGCTTCTTCCTGTCCATTCCAGCCCGTCAGGTGTTACGATGACCATTACCGCACCCGGGATATCGTATGTTTCCACGGTTTCACTGATCAACTGCCGCATCTCCAGATCAATATCCGAACCCGGAATGTTCAGCAGTGTGAGTCTGAAATGCTGCTGCGCATCTTCCGCCGAGACGAGGTCCCGCTGATCCGGGAAAATTCTGTCTATCAGTGATTCCGCAGCATCTGCAAACTCCTCCTGGGACAACGTAAAATCAAGCGATTCATTTTTTCCGATCTCTTCCTGAAGCAGAATACCGTTATCCGGATTCAGGTCATCATCAATTGTCTGAAGGAATCTGAGAATGTTGGTGACGGTAGCATCTTTATAACTCTGTGCGCCCGGGACCAGGTCCAAAGGCGTCATTGTGGCTTTGACAGACACATTATCGCCTATTACAATGTCGCCGATTCTGAATGTGACGGTTGTCCCTTCCTCATAAGCATAAAGACCGTCCTGATCGGTTGATCCGGACAAGCTTCCCGAAACATAAGACAATCCCTGAACCGCACTGTCCAGAAAGAGTCCGCTTTTCAACCTGGGGCTTTCAACACAGACGCCGTTCGTGCCATCCGTGCCGTCCGTGCCGTCCTCACCATCATCTCCGCAGCCCAAAAGCATCATGGCGGTAATGATTATTACCCAGAAAAAATTCAGGCCCTTTGAAAATCGGTTTTGATTTTTCTCCATTTTTTTCTCCTTTTTTCTGTGTTTTGACGTAAATGTAAACATGAACATGAACGTGAACGTAAACTTGAACGTGAACAAATTTTTTTATTTTCAGCCAAGGAGGTGATGTTCAAGTTCAAGTTCAAGTTCAAGTTCAAGTTCAAGTTCAAGGGAATAGGCATCAGAAGACCAGTTTTATTCCGATGTTTGTTGCCTGGTCTCTCTTTCTGACACCAATCGCCGGGTCTTTATTATATTCTTCTTCAAACTTGGCAGTTAAATACAAATATTTGTAAATCTTATAATTAGCCCCTATGCTCAGTTCCCATCGCCATATATACCTGTTCTCCTGTTTTTCAAGATTTATGACAATCCCGGCGTCCTGAAAAAATTCCAGAGAATCGGTTGCCTGCCATCGGGTATTCATGGCAAAATAGGCATTGTCGGATCTCGAAACGCCTGTATCCAATTCATCGAGGACGTTATATTTCAAAGCCAGGCCTCCCATGAGATCATTGTAAGCATCGGTGTATTCCAATTCTTCGTAGCCATACGCGCCGAACAGCGTCAGTGAAAATTCCGATGTGTTAATAACCCGGCAGCCTGGGCCAAAAAAGTAAATATATCTGTTCTCAATATCTTGAAGATCATCTCTTACCCATTCTATTCCGGCTCCCAGGTAAAATCGTTTTGTGAGAGCGTATAAGAGATGGTTGGACAGGTTATGAGATTTGGAATATCTGAGATCCAAAGTTGCTTCTCCGATGGAAACACTGCCATCCTCATTGACTGTGACACTTGTGGAAATTGGCCTGGACGAATTTCTCTTATCGAAACTGTAGCTAAGGATATTGGTAAACCGCTGCTTTCTCAGAGTTATGCCTGTGTTAATCAGATGATTGTCCTTGTTAAAATTGCCTTCCGACTGAGAGTAGAAATAACTCGCCTCAAAATGATACAAAAATTGTGAGGGGATGGGATCATAAGACAAAGGGCTTCTCTTCCACCATCTGCCCAAATCCTGATCTTTTTTCTTCTGTGTTTCAGATTCGGAATCGTTGGTTTCTGTCGGGGCGGATTGATCTGATGTTTGCGCCCAAGCAGGAACGACGATTATAACACACAGAAAGAAAAAGAGTGGGTATTTAAAGAATCGTCTCATTTTGTTCTCCTATGTAAATTTGAAATTTGAAATTTGAAATTTGACTTTACCTCCTTTTTAAAGATGGCTATCAGCATAAAGCGGGACATTTTTTGTAATAATTCATACCACGAAACACACGAAACAGGAAACAGGGACGTAAGTTTTTCGTGTCTTTTCGTGTCTTTCGTGGTCTGACACAAGCTGTCTCGCTTTAGATTGGTAGCCTTAAAGATATTATTGTTTAGTCCCTTATCAAGGTTAAGTCGTCCGCATTTTATATGATTCTGACGGTTACAGCAAAGGCATTGTCATTATAGCCCATATAGCTGTAGTTCAGATCAAATTCCGCAACAAACTCCTGAAATGCCTTATATTCATGCTGTTTCCAACCAGGATAGTTGAAATACTCATCAAACTGAATGATTGTGCCGCTGACGATTTGCTCATGAAGTGTAAACAGCACTGTTCTGGCTGCAGAGTAGATATCGGAATCAATATGAAGAAATGATACAGGTTCTTTGTGATGTTTTATGAATTCAGGCAATGTATCTTCAAACATGCCGACATGCAACTGTACATTGTCACGAACTTTGGGAAGAATTCCGTTAGTTGAAAAAGTCCCTGACGGACAAGGCCCCCAGTCTTCGGGCAGACCCTGAAAGGAATCGAACCCGTGAACTGTTCCGGATATGCTTTCCGCTATTATATTTACTGAGAATCCCTCTGCCACACCAAATTCAAGAAAAAGACCGTCGGGATTCGCCTCTGATGCAAAAAATCTGAGCATATCTTTTTTATAATTGAAAACCTGTGCGGAAGATATAAGATTCTCCATCACATATTTTGCAGTTTCATACGTTGCAATTTCAAAAAGCTTGTCGCTTATTCTCAATGAAGCATACGGGGTGGAATAATCATCAGTCGGCGGAGTTTTTTTTACAGCATTCCATAAACTGCGTCTTAAAGATTCATCTTCAAGCAGTTCAATGGCTGTTTTGATAATTTTGTCCTTTATTTTTTGTTCTATCAGATGAAACATTCTCAAATGCCTCCTAAAACGTGTCGGGTACCATAAACAAAGTAGCACGATTTTCCAAATCGTGCCAGCACAAGCATAAACAAAGTACCTAACCCTCCGTTAATCCATCCAAAACAGCATCCAGTTCATCTATGTCGAGTCCTTCATAATCAATATCACTCGGGGTGATCTCCGAATCTTTTATATTGAGACAATGGTTTATTATCTCCAGTAACTCCTGTTTAAAAGAGGCGGCAAACATCCCGATTGTCTCAGGTTTGTAACAGACACCGTTGTAACAGACAGAGATTTGCAACTCCCCGCGAATGACCATGCCGGATATTTCAAGATCGTGAATAATCACTGATTCCGGGCTGACAGGGTTTCCCGGTGATTCCTCGGCTAACCGGAACAACCCTCCCGTGTCTTCATCAAACTGCCCCAGATAGTTAAAACTGATCTGAGGTTGGAGATTAAAAGAGAGACCTTCCCTGAGATCTTCGGGGGTCAGGTATTTCAATATGCCGTACCCCATTCCCTTTCCGGGGATTTTCCTGAGTGATTCTTTGATATGCTTGATCTGATAACCATGATCGTCCGAGTCGGGAAGTTCCAGAATCACAGGAAAGATACTCGTAAACCACCCCACGGTCCTGCTGATATCAACGCCCTCCAACGCTTCTCTTCCGTGTCCTTCCAGAGTGATCAGGGTCCTGTTTTCACCATGCCACACTTTCATGGCTCTTGCCAGCGCGGTCAGCAGAATATCATTAATCTCCGTGTGATACGCATGATTTACCCGGGTAAGGAGCTCGCCGGTATGTTCCCGGGACAGGGAAAATTCCTGTGTCTCAGTATCCTTGAAACAGGCGTTCTCCCCCGGATTATCCCGCGGCAACGGACTGACCCGGACAGATTCCAGTTCTTTCCAGTACGCAACCTCCTTTAACAATTCCTCTTGCTTACCATACTTCCGGAGCCGCTCTGCCCAATATTTGAACGAGTGGGTCTTTGAAGGGAAACGGATCGGTTTGCCTGCCACATAGTGTTCATATCCCCTGACCATATCTTCGGATAAAATACGCCATGACACCCCGTCAATGATTAGATGATGAATCACGATCAGGAGGCGGTCCCCGTCATTCATCCGAAATAAGACCACTTTCATCAGGGGGCCTGTGTCGGGTCTGATGCCTGCGTGAGTCTTGGCCGCGTAAGATTCCAGTTCGGAGACCGGTGATCCCTGCTTGGAGGCAGGGACATGTTCGGAATCCCTGAGATCCTTTATCTCAAAGTTTAAAGGATAGTCCGTACCGCAATTCTCCTGAATAATCTCATCTCCCTCTGTCCGATACCGCATTCTCATGGCGTCGTGGTGTTCCTGAATCTTTCCGAAAACTGGTGACAGCGCGTCTTCCTGAAACCCTTCCTCCGAGTAAAACATCACGGCTTGGTTAAAATGGTGTCTGTGGGCAGGTTCAAAATGCTCAAAAAACCAGGATTGAACAGGTGTCAGGGGAACCTGTCCGGTCACCGGATCCTGGTCAATGTCGATCTCGGCTATGACCACATTAGGGGCCAGTTCCGCAATGGTGGGATATAGAAAAATGTTCCGGATGTCGAGTCTGAAGCCCTCCTGCCCCAAACGGGATGTCACCTGAATCGCCTTTATGGAATCGCCGCCCAGGGAAAAATAATTGTCACGGATTCCGACCCGCTGTTTTCCCATCAGTTCCTGCCAGATATCAGCGAGTCTCTGTTCGGTCTCATTACGCGGGGCCTCATATTCTGTGCCGAGATCAAGTTCGGAGTCATCCGGATCAGGAAGCAGTTTTTTATCCACCTTCCCGGTAGTGGAACTGAGGGGCAAACCGGGGACCTGAACAAAACGGGCAGGAACCATATAATCCGGCAGGCTGCGAAGGAGATGTTCCCTGAGTTCGGAGACACTCACCCCCTCGGCTCCCACAATATAAGCGATCAGTTCCTTATTTCCACCCCGGGAGTCTCTTGGCATGACAAAACACTGTCTGATGAGCGGATGTTTCAACAGATTGTTTTCAACCTCTCCCAGTTCGATGCGAAAGCCTCTTATCTTTACCTGATTATCCCTTCTGCCCAGAAACTCGATATTGCCGTCAGGCAGCCATTTGGCGATATCCCCTGTTCTGTATAACCTGTCTCCCGGAACAAAAGGGTTGGCCGGAAACTTCTCTGCTGTGAGAATATCGTTGTTGAGATATCCCCGGGCAATCCCATCCCCGCTCACACAGAGTTCCCCTTCTATGCCGATGGGCAGCGGGTTAAGATACTCATCCAGAACATACACCCGGGTGTTGCTGATGCCCGCGCCGATGGGAACAGAGGTTTGATCTTCACTGATCTTTTTAACCACATAATATGTCGAAAAGGTGGTATTTTCCGTGGGGCCATACACATGAACGATGGAATCCTCATTCTTACGATACTGAAGGCTCTTTCGGACATGCTTTAAGGACGCGTCCTGTCCTCCGAAGAATATCTTGTCAAAATTTCCGATGACTTGGGGGTCCGTATCAATCAGTTTGTTAAACAGAGCGGTTGTGATAAAGGTGATATTGATCTTGTTTTCCGTAATATAAGCGCAGAGATCTTCCACCGAATAAACCAGTTTCTCGGGAATAAGATACAGAGAGGCCCCGTTTAAGAGCGCGGCATAGATGTCATAAGTTGACCCGTCAAATGCATAGTTGGAGAGCTGCAAAATACGGTCTTCCGGTCTGACATTCGTATAATTGGTGTTTTTCACAAGTCTTACAACACTTCTGTGTTCCGCAAGAACTCCTTTGGGTTCACCGGTTGATCCTGAAGTGTATATGACATAAGCAAGGTCTGTGGGCCTGTTTATCCTTTTGGGATTCCCGGTCTCCTCAACCGAGATATCTTCATGGTCCGCGAATATGACTTGTCCGGAGAAACGTATATCTGGGTGTGTCGCTTCCCGGCACACCAGAATATCGGTCTTGCTATGCTCCAGCATGGCGGTTATTCGATCCGCCGGACTTTTATCAATGGGGAGATACGCGGCACCTGCTTTGAGCACGCCAAGAATAGTGATAATCATCCCGGGCCCCCGGTTTTCCATAATAGCGACGACCGAGTCGGGGCCCGCGCCCTTTTTTCTCAGATAATGGGCCAGTTGGTTTGCACGGAGATTCAGTTCGGTGTATGTCAGTTTCTGATCCTTAAAGACCAAGGCGACAGCATTCGGGTTTTTCTCCGCCTGTTCTTCAAATAACTCAACAAGGGATTTATCCTTGGGATAAAGGGTTTCTGTATCATTAAATCGTGTCAGAACCTCATGCCTTTCGGGTTCGCTTAATACGGAGATATCTCTGATACGCGTCTCAGTATCCTTGAAACTCCGAATGACATTTTTATAATGTTCCTCAAGATTCCCCATAAAGGCCTGGTCAAACATGGCCGGGTTGCATGCGACCCTCAATCTGATGGTTCCCTCAGACCGGTGTATGTTAAGGATGATATCATAGCCGTCAGCGGTTTCATAAGACGCGTGAATTTCGTTAAAACGGATAAAGAGATTGGTCCTGAGCAAATCTGCATCTGCGTTCCTTTGCCTGAGAACAATATCGGTCGGAAAGCTCTGATACTTATAACTTTGTGATATGGTCTTATCCGTTCTTATAATCAGCTCCCTGATCGTATCATCCGAATGAATCTCTTCAATCAGAGGCACCCGGGATTCAGAGACCCAAGCCGATTCTCCCTTTTTAAAAAGAGGTGAATCAATGACAATCTTATCATTATGACCATATTTTGAGAGTAAGACAGACCAGCTCGAAACCAGGATGACAAAGACCTCCGGGGCCCGGTCCTGAGTGATTTTTGAAATGATCTCCTGCTGGCTCTGTTCCAAAGCAAACTCCGCCTCTGTCATGGCTTTGCCGGCATTTAAAGGATCCCCTCTTCCGATCCTCAGTTGAAACGGCTCACTTAAAAGTGAAACTTTTTCACTCCAGTACTCCAGATGAGGAGCATATTCTTTACCTGTGAATAAAATATTCAAATCTGACATTTTGTTCTCCATTTTTTCAGTAGAGGTCCTGCCTCCGGGAAATATCTGAATTATTATCCCTGTGTTGTCTGGATTTTTGGTGTTCCTGTATGATTTATCTGAATGTCCCAAAAGCCTATCTCCTTATCATTAAGGAACAGAATTGCATGGAGTGTGCCAGGTCCCGGGATTACCAATCCCTGTAGGTTCACAATTACACGGCTTTTTAATTTATTCTGGAAATCCGAATGAATTGGAAAACGGTTTATTTCTTCTCCGTTTATTATAAACCTTATTGACAACTCATTAACAACTGCGTCTTCCTCATCTTTGACCAGATAAAATAACGACGACAGCTTTGATATTGCGACAGGAAAAGTCGGTGTATTTATTTCTTCAATGATGTTAAGTACAGATACATGGTTAGTTGCTGCATCGCGCACTATCGATTCCGCACATACTGACAGAATTCCTCTGATCATAATATGTCTCCTATATTAGTAATTGTAGTTGAAGAGTTATTTTGGAATTGTTCATGTTCAATAATTTTCGGATATGAACAAACATTAATTATCGAGATTGATACATTTGAATCTTTCCATATCTGGATAACTTTGCTGAACCATTCGAGGTTGTTGATTTGTATATTGGTTAAAACCGCTTCCGCAGATCTGAGATCATGGAAGGTAAGGGCAACTGAACCTGCATAAGCAGCTACAATATTTTGCAACGAAGGATTATCATCAGAGTCAACCTGACAAATGAAGTTAATTAAATCATCGGGAGAATATTTTTTTGCCAGTTCTTCAACAGCCTCATCGGAGCGAAAATGTCTGTAAAGATACGATGGCGTATTTGCCACTAGGTAAATCTCCGATAATCGTTTAGTTGTTTCTGAAGTCAGAATACTCATCTCATCACACGATAATAACGGGCATTGGAAAAGTCATATGGGCATCGGTTCGCCCAGTGCAATATTTCCGAATACTTACCCCATTTACTTAAAATTTTGGGAACCCCCAACTCGTTTTCATTTGGAGGGCTGATTACAATTCCCGAATGTTCAACATCGCCAGTTGCTTTTTCAATATACAAAATTATGTCACCGGGCAAGACATCTTCAGGATTAATCAACTGGTATTCGTCGTCATTTAATATCTGGTTAATAACCCAGGAGTCAAAGATTCCGGTTCTGCGAGATGCAAATGTCATTCCATGACAATTATAAATTGGCGTCGGATTAGAACACCACTTACAAGATTCTCCATATTTTTTTTCATAATCAGCAAATTGATTAAGCTCATATACAGATATCTCACTTATTTGTGCGTTTGGAATTTTCCTTTTCTTTGAAGTTTCAAGAAAGGATTATCCCTGCGGCGTTTTCAGAGAAGAGGCCCTGAACATTGGTCCGTTCTGTTTTGTATATACACATCCTTTTAGTATGGATACTGAATAACCACAGACAAATCCTTTTCCTGTCTGCCTCTGAACATGATAATTGATTATTCTTTAGTAATTTTAGGACCGATATATACAATATAAAGTGGTTCCTTTTTTTTCTTAGGCCAACTGAAATGTATTCGATATTGTTTATGTTTTATTTTTCCATGCCAGGGGCAAAATATTTTCTTTTCAGATATCTCTTTTTTTGTTGTATCTGATTCTTTGGGTACAATAAATGTCAGCTTTTCCTTAAATTCAGTCTTATTTTTATCAGACTCATCGGAAAATAATGCATTATCACCATGAAAATAATTTGTTATTATTTCATGGCCATGTTTGCCAAGTTGGTCATCTTCATCAAAAGAGACAGAAAGCTCATTTAATATTCTGAGCAATTCCATAGTACGTCTGGCAATACTATCGACAAAAGGATGCGGAGTTAACATGTTGATTAATTCATCTGAAAAACAGAGTTTTTTATACTTATTCTCACATTGTCTTATTAATTCATTCCAACTTTTAGGTGCTTCAGCATGTCCTTTCAGATAATTTATAAGGGTCTTGATTTCCCAAAAATTTTGTGTGGAAAGTTGATCTGTTTTTCCGTTATTTTTGAACCATGTAATATATAACGGAGATTTGTTGTAAGTTGATGGTGAAAAACTGATAACATGGGTATCCTGGCCAATTTTAGTACGCCAGGCTGCCTCAGCGACCGAACTTCCGCTTACAATATTGTCAAACTCATCCTGCAAATATTCCTCAACTGACAATTTATCCGCTTCTTCTAAAAATGGTCCGCTCTTGGCAATCCAGCCTCTGATGTTTCTTATCAGATTTTTATTTTTGGTTTGCAGGACAGCCTGTTCAAAAGTAAAATGCCGATCTTTCGTTCTCACACAAATTGTTAGTGATAATCTCCTGTCGCAAAACAGCCTGTACCCGAAATTCCGAATTTCCCTCTTGGCTTTATATACTGTCTCAAGGGCTCTTATAAAATTCTGAATACTTTCATACTGCCCCTCCAATGAAAGCTCATTTGTATAAAATTGCATTGTTTAAAGCGCCCAGCCTGCAAAGTATTCGGAGTCTTTGTCAAACTGATCAAAGAAGTCCTTCGGCCAGTCATCCAAATTTCCCTCGCTGTCTATTAGCAGCGTCTGAACCTGAGCCAAATTCTCAGCCTCCGCTTTCTCACGCTGACGAAAAAAGTGAATCGCCACCTGTTCCTTTGTAAGTTCGGAACTTTTATCTCTGACAGCTCTTCGGACGCCGTTCAGTATGTGATCGCTGTGAGTCTCTGCGATGATTTGGATACCTGCCGAGGCAACCCGGGACAGAAACAGACCCATGTTTGACTGCGCGGCCGGATGAAGATTCGATTCGGGATTTTCAATCAGTATGATATCCCCTCTGTCGGCGTTCAGACATGCCGTTATAATGGGCATGACATGTGTTAATCCGTACCCGACATTCTGGGGTCTGTGATACTCACCTGACTCTGTCGTGCGAAAGGAGAGTATCACCTGATTCGCACTGGCCGCCTGTTCGATTTTAAACCCCGACCCCGGAAAAAAACGGTTCAGATATGCCTCTGTCTGTCTCTGCAATTTGAATGACTCACCGGGAATTCTCAGTTTCTCATTAACCTCCCTGCTGCCGTGTTTCAATAAGAACCAGGGAGCATATTCCCCTTTTGACCCGACTGTGCGGTATCTGTCGGAAGTATGCGCCTTATATGTTTCCTGCGGCGGTAATCTGTCAGAAGAGATATAGGTGAGTCTGTATATTTTGTCTGTTATCTCGGATGAGCCGATTTCAAATGATTCCGGCACCAGCCTGTGAATTATCTCATTATGAGACGTTGCAGCGCATTTTTTCTCAACATTCAGCCTGAGGTCAGAAAACTGTATCTCCTCAAAGGGGATGAAATAAGCCAGACGGTCGTCACTGACTGCCTTCCAGAGATATCTGTGTCTGTCGGTCTCAACACCTATGGTCACACGATGCCGCCCTCTGCTTTTATCAATAACATCAACCACAGTTCCCAAAGAGAGAGAATCGCCGTTCAGGATAATGCTCTGACTCCATTCGTTATGCAACATGGTCTGATTCAGCAAAGTCAGTGCCTGCAAGATGCTTGATTTGCCGGAAGCGTTGATGCCACTTAGCAATGTCAGATTTTTCAGTGGCAGACGCAGCTTTTCAAAACATTTGAAATATTCCATAATGACAGTGTTTAAAATCATCTCATTGCCTCATCCACAGCCTGTTTTGTCAGTTCGAATCTTTTTCGGACATTCTCTGTCCGATCGGCGTTAACCATGAAAAGGGTCGTGCTTTCGGCAAATTCCCTGTTCTTTCTTAAATTTTCAAACGCATCGGCTATTTTGTTCTTTTTTTCCCTGACTTTGCTGAACGGATAATTAGACAGGATAACCGAGAGGACATCAAAATAAGCCAGACTGATTTTGCATCTGTTTTCCTCATATATCTGAAAGGCTTTGTCTCCGAACACTTCGTAGTTGTTCCTCATGCTGTTATCCAGTTTTTTTGCGAGATTGTCAAGCTCGTTTCCGGTCATTTCATTCATGCGGATAAGTGTGTCCGCCAGAAACTGATCCATATTCCCGCCGTATTTGTCAGTTCCCATTAGGGTGAAAGCACAGAAACGGTTCACGGCCTCTCTGTCGAGCATGTTCTTCTGTAAAAAAGCACGTTTGCCGAAACGGGTGCATTTTAAAAAATATGTTTTTTCCGAGTGTTCTCTGAGCCAGCGTGTTGCGGGGCCGCTGTGGAGTGCGTTGCGCATCTGCTGTCTGGCAAGCGGTCGCCCGCTGTTCACCCGTTCAAATATGTCCAGTTTGGCCTGTTCCGGTACTTTGTGATCTATCAGATACAGTATTAACCGGGTATCTTCCAGACGGTTTTGTAATCTGGGTGGCAGATCACCGAACTTTTTTCCCGGCAGCGGGCTGCCGTTTGCCAGGCCCCGTAATGCAAATTTGTCGGCAAGATAGTTTTTCAATGCTGTCAGCCGCTGTTGTCCGTCAACAACAACGATATTGCCATTCTCCTGCTCCGCAAAGTAAAAGACCGGAAGGGGGATGCGCATCAGGCAGGATTCAATCAGTTTGCTTTGAAGCTGACAATCCCAGGCAAAATCCCTTTGGATGTCGGTATCCAGTATGAATTTGGGCTGTCCCGGTTCTGACTGGTTTATTCCGCGAATGACTTCGAAGACCGATCTGTTTTCAGGTCGGATTAAAAGGCTGTCAAGGGGGTGGTTGCCCAAAGTGTCAGTCCCTTCCTGAAATTCAATATTATTATCGACATTTTTATTTTTCATGGTTATTTCTCATTGCATATCCTCTTCTTTTGCCGGGGAAGTCTCCCCTCGTCTGTGCATCAGTCAGACGGACATATAACCATCTGTCCGCCGTTGGTCAGGGCTCGAAGAATATCACCTGCAAAGACATCAAATGACATGCTGGCCAGATAGCAGACAGTGCGATTCTGCCGCGGGGCTGATTCTGACACGGTTTCATTCATGGGAACATCCTTCCTGAAAGTTGAATTCTGATCCACTGCTACACGAAATTTACGGGTTTGTCAATACAAAAAGTAAATCCGTTATAATCAGCAATTTTTTAAGCATTGCTTTCAGTTCATCAATGCTTCAAGTTTCAAGTTTCAAGTATCAAGTATCAAGTTTCAAGTTTCAAGCATGGGAACATCCTTCCTAAAAGTTGAATTCTGATCCACTGCTACACGAAATTTACGGGTTTGTCAACACAAAAAACAGCCTCCCCGAAATCCGTTATAATCAGCAATTTTTTAAGCATTGCTTTCAGTTCATCAATGCTTCAAGTTTCAAGTTTCAAGTTTCAAGTTTCAAGTTTCAGGTTTCAAGTTTCAAATTTCAAATTTCAAATTTCGGCATCCTTCATTTTCCCTGAAAAGTAGTTGACAATCAGCGTTTAACCATCCCCGGTTTTCACAGGAAGGTTTGGAAAAGCGGGCTGCAACTTGAAACGGGACATTTTTGTGACAGCTCACACCACGAAACACACGAAATAAGCGAAGCAAACGGGAATTAACTGCGGACATAAATATTTTTCGTGTTCTTTCGTGTTCTTTCGTGGTTTGATATAAGGTGTCCCGGCTTAAACAGGCAGCCGAAAAGTGTAAAGTGCCAAATGAAGGATGCCCAAATTTCAAATTTCAAATTTCAAATTTCAAATTTCAAATTTCAAATTTCAAGTTTCAAATTTCAAGTTCCAAATTTCAAGTTCCAAGTTCCAAGTTCCAAATTTCAAATTCCAAGTTTCAAATTTCAAGTTCCAAATTTCAAGTTCCAAATTTCAAATTTCAAATTTCAAGTTCCAAATTTCAAGTTTCAAGTTTCAAGTTTCAAATTTCAAATTTCAAATTTCAAATTTCAAATTTCAAATTTCAAATTTCAAATTTCAAATTTCAAATTTCAAATTTCAAATTTCAAGTTCCAAGTTTCAAATTTCCCACACATTTTTCAACAATGTCAAGTCCGCGATTCAATCCTTGTTCATCTGTAATCAGAGGAGGGGTAATTTTCAGAACATTATTTCTGCCCGATGTTTCGATGATCAGTCCCCGTTTGAAGGCTTCAGCGCATACCTGAGGACCAAACTCCGCAGTACCGAAATCTATTCCCCATATAAATCCGCGGCCGCGAACATCCCATTCGGTTCCGGGATATCGCCTGACAATTTCCCTAAGACGCCGGTGAATCAGCTTAGATTTATCCAAAACGGTTTTGCTGAACGCATCGGTCTTCCAGTAGGTCCTCAGTGCTTCGGAAGCGGTTACAAATGCGAGATTATGCCCGCTTACAAGATTCTCCATATTTTTCTTCATAATCAGCAAATTGATTAAGCTCATATACAGATATCTCACTTAGTTGTGCGTTTGGAATTTTCCTTTTCTTTGAAGTTTCAAGAGCAAGTTCTATATGAGGTGAATCCTGTATCAAAAGAATCAATCCCTTCCCTTTCTAATCATTCGCCAATCCTTAAAACGACACCCGGACCGACTCGAGTTTAGCAAAAATCCCTTCAGCAACAGGCTCACATCATCGGTTCAACATACTTGTAATGCTTACTGTGCATTATAATTCATCCAACTCTTCTTTTGCAGTTTTGAGGGGTAAAACGGGTAAAACGTGTTTTCTGTTATATTGCCCATGAACAGATCAGGTTTATCTGATATTCAGCCTCCTCACCTGAGCGGGAATCGTAAATGACAGACTTTCTAAAAATTGAACTGGGTTGAAATTTCCACATCCTCCCGGGGCACAACGATTTCACCCAGTACAATCTCAGAAATTTCAACATCAGGATTTTCCAGGCTTTCCTTTGTAACACGCATAAATCGATTCCTCATTTTTTCAACACTTTCTCGCTTAAAAAGGTCCGTATTATATTCCAACCGGAGTGTGATATGGTCCCGATGTTCCGTGAACATAAATGCCACGTCGTATTCACTCGACATCAGTTTGTTATCTATCACCGTAATTTTAAGGCTGTCGGCGCTTATGTTGAAGAGTTCATCATCCTGTAAATCGACGACGATATCGAAAATGGGGAACCTGGCGGGGTCCCTTTGCGGATAAAGCTCCTGAACAAGTCTGTCAAAGGGATACAACTGGCGGTCATACGCTTCTGTTGTGGTTTTCCTGACTTTTTCCAGAACCGTTCTGAATGTGTCTGATCCGCTTATTCGGGTTCGCAGCGGCAGAAGATTCACATAAAAACCAACTTGGTCATCCAATTCAGGACGGGTCCGGCCTGCCAGGGCCGTGCCGATGATGATATCCTCCTGGGCAGTGTACCGATGAAATAACGTCTTTGCCAGAGCCACAAGAACCATAAACAGGCTTGCGTTGTTCTCTTTTCCCAGATTGCTCAGTCCGCTTGTCAGTTCCTTGTCTATCTCGGAGAGAAGCGTGTCCGCATTATAGGTCTTAACAGAAGGACGGGGATAATCGCTGAATGTGTTCAGAACAGGCGGCGGGTCTGAGAGCTTCTCATGCCAGTATTCTCTGAGGTCCGTCTCGTCTGTCAATAACTGGTTATGCCAGGCCGCATAGTCTTTATACTGGATTTTCAAAGGAATCAGCGGATTCTCCTCACCCGCCGTATATGTCTCATAAAGACGGAACGCTTCTTTTACAAGGATCTCCATTGACCAGCCGTCGCTGATGATATGGTGCATTCCGAGGATAAGGCAATGTTTGCGGGGATCTGCCTCCAAAAGCGTTATCCGTAGCAAAGGCCCTTCTGACAGATCAAACGGGGTGTCTCCTTCTTTTCTGATATGCGCTGCAATGATGCTCTCCTTTTCGGGCGCGTCGCTGATGTCCGATGTTTCGATTTTAAACCCGATGTCCTGATGAATTTTCTGTCTGGGTTCTCCCCCCACATTGACAAATGTGGTTCGCAGAGACTCATGGCGTTGAATAACTGTTTCAAAGGCCCTGTGAAATGCCGGAATGTTCAGGTCTCCCTCCAGCATAACTGCTCCGTGAATATTGTAAACAGAGAGATTCTCCTCTTTCTGAACAGACAGCCACAGGCGCCTTTGTGCATAAGACAACGCATAATATTCAGCTTCCGGCAGGGGGGCTATGTCCGCAAAAACCGATGGGTTCTTTTGTCCCAAAATGGCAGCAAGGCCGGCAATCGTGGGGAAATCGAAAATGTTGCCAAGACTGATTTCAAGCTTCATTTCTTTATGAATCCTGGATGCCAGTTGCATCGCTTTTATGCTGTGTCCTCCGAGTTCAAAAAAATTGTCATGTATGCCAATTCTTTCTGTGATCAGAATGGATTCCCAGATTGTCACCAATTTTTCCTGAAGTTCATTCTGCGGAGCGGTATAATCGGACATGACAACGGAGCCGGAACCTGACGGGATCGGCAAAGCCTTTTTGTCAACTTTGCCATTAATCGTCAATGGCAGCTTTTCCAGGGGAATAAAATATGCCGGTACCATATAGCTTGGCAGGATTTCTGAGAGATAGCTCCGAATCTCTGAAATGTCAACGGGATATCTTTCCACAAAATAAGCGACAAGCTCTTTTTCCCCGTCCCGGATATGATTTGCATAAACATACGACTGGCCGATCTCAGGGTGCTTTGACAATACTTGGTTGATCTCTTCCGGCTCAATTCTGAACCCCCTGATCTTGACTTGGTCATCGATTCTGCCCAGGAATTCAATGTTTCCGTCAGGAAGATATCGTGCCAAATCGCCGGTTTTGTACAGCCGTTCTCCCTGCTCCTCACTGTAAGGATTTAAAATGAATTTCTCTTTTGTCAGGTCAGGACGGTTGATATAACCGGCAGCAAGCCCGGGACCGCCGATATGCAGTTCACCAGCCACGCCAATGGGAACAAGCTGTAAATACTTGTCCAGGATATAAATTTTCAGGTTGGAGACGGGACGCCCGATGGGAATAACCTGCCCATATTTGTCGGCAGAGACTGTCCAGAACAATGAATCGATGCAGGCTTCGGTGGGGCCGTATAAATTATGCAACTGTGCATGATGCGTTTTAGAAAAACGGTCAGCAAGGTAACGGGATAATTTTTCACCTCCGCAAAAGAGATGCCTTACAGAATGACACCCGCTCAATCCTCCGTGTTCCAAAAGCATCTGCAACAAAGAAGGGACCGCCTGCATGATTGTCACACCATACGTTTTTATCGCTTCAACAAGATAATCACAATCGGTATGCCCTTTCGGCTTTGCTATGACTAATTGTCCGCCAACAAGCAGCGGCGCAAAAAATTCCCAGACAGATGCATCAAAACTGAAAGGCGTCTTTTGAAAAACGATATCGGATTTATCCATATCAAAGCTTGATATCATCCAATACATGTGATTGCAAAGTGCCCTGTGAGGAACCATTACACCTTTAGGCTGCCCTGTGGAACCGGAAGTATAGATAACATAAGCCAGGTTGCGGGGTCCGTGACTTTTGACGAGATTTGTCAAAGTGCTGCCGGAAATAAGCCCGAAATCTTTATCTATGCAGACAATATTTTGCTGAACGTCTGAACTGTTTTTGAAAAACTTTTCTTCAAACTTTTTCTGTGTCACGATAATTTTCGCGTTTGAATCTTCTATCATAAAAGCTAACCGATTCCAGGGATAGTCGGCATCCAAAGGCAAATACGCACCCCCGGCTTTGAGAACGCCTATGATGCTTACAACAAGTTCCATGGAACGCTCCATGCAGATACCGACAGGGGTATCAGGTTCCGTACCCAAAGTTTGCAGATAATGTGCCAGTTCGTTTGCTCGTCTGTTCAACTCGTAATAAGACAGCCGGCGGTCCTCAAATATCACAGCGGTTGCTTCCGGCGTTTTTTGGGCACAGGCTTCAAAAAGAGAAACAACGGTATCCTGTTCAGGATAATTTGCCGATGTTTTGTTAAATTCTGTAACCAATACTTTTTTTTCAGAATCCGATAAAAACGCAAGCTTGTGAATCGGAGCGTCTGTATGGTTGACAGCATAAGTCAGCAGATTCAAAAAATGATCGGAAAAGCATTTAATGGTTTGTTCGTCCCACAAAGATGAATTGTATGCGATTTCACAATGAATTGACGAGGTCTCTTTGTTTATGGAAAGAGTCATGTCATTTTTTACATCTGCCAATGATGTTTCATCATGTATGTTTTTCAAAAGACAGATGGTGCGGGGCAAATCGCAAGACTCCTTTGCAACGCCAAGATCGGTCATGAGAAGCGAAAAGGGATAATCCTGATGTTCATAAGCCTTCAGTGTTTTGTCTCTTATATGAAAAAGTGTCTCTTTGAAACTCAGATCACCATCAAGACTGGTGCGGATGAGAACAAGATTATTTTTTGTTTCTCCGGAAACCGCAGGCTGAAAAACAGGGGAACCGATAACACTCTCCTTTTCACCGGTATATTTGTACAGCAAACTGGTCAGAGCGCTCATAAAAAGCAGATAAAGGGATATATCCGAATTTTTGCTGATTTTGACAAGCTCAGCGTACAAAAGGTTTGAGACGGCAAATTCATAGTTTTTCAATTCTCCACTCGCGTCTCTCTTTGCATCTGAGGGCAGGCAGGTTTGGGGTAAATTTCCTGCCAACTCTTCTTTCCAGAAATTTTTGTGTTCAATGTTTTGCTGAATATCCCAAAAGAATGTTTTTTTCTGTTCAGACATTTAAAACTCCTTTCTTAAACGTGAACGTGAACGTGAACCCGAATGTTAACATTCATTTACGGGTGAGTTCACGTTCAAGTTCACGTTCACGTTCACGGGCTCCTATAAATCGAACCCGGCTTCCAGCGGGCTGTTCTCAGCAGCCGGGGCGAGTGTTTCCGGTTCGGTTTTATTGAAAAATACGTCATCAAGTTTTTTCAGTCCTTCAATACTGACATCTTTGTCCCTTTCTCCGCTGATTTTGTCTTTGACCAGATTATTGAAGGTCTGCATCATTTTTATTAATTGCCCTGGTTCTTTTCCCCGATGCATCAGCCTGCATAAACCGAAAAAATCCAGATTATACTGTTGAAGCCAGACAGAGTTTTTGACATTAATAAAAAAATCATCAATGATATCCGAAGCAAAAGCCGCATTCATGCTATAATGCTTCCACTCGAAGTGAGAGCCTTTTATGCCGTATTTTTCTCTCTGCCTCCATATCGGGGTAATCGGTTCACAATACCACAATTGGGCTCTGAAAAAGGTTGTCTCGGATTCTTCGATAAAATGGAAGGATTCAGCGATGGTCTCTTCTGTTTCCCCCGGAAAACCGATAATGAAATTTGCATGCGATAAGATTCCGTATTTGTTAAGTAAGCGGATTCCCTTTTCATACAACTTTTTCTCGACATTTTTATTCATATTATCAAGAATTTGCTGGCTTCCGGACTCGATCCCGAGGAAAACCCCTTCACACTTGCTCTCTTTCATCATTGCGACCGTTTCATCATCTGCAAACTGACACCGGAAATTGGAATTCCATGAAAAATCATAATTGTTTTTAATCAATATTTCCAGGATGCTTTTAAATCGTTTGGGAGGAACATTAAAGGTATCGTCTGTAAAACAGACGCTTTTAACCGTTCCCGCTTCGGCGATTGCATCCAGCTCTTTTTCGATCAGTTGTGCGCTTACCGTCTGATATTCACCTGCATGTTCTGGAAACCCGCAGAATGCACAGGAAAACGGGCAGGAAATCGCTGTTCTGAGTGAAGCGAACTGTCCCAGGTTGCCGTAAAACAGAGACCAGTCTGTCATATTCTCTGCCAACCTGTTATTTTCCACCTCTGAATGGGTGGCCGAGTATGCTGATCCTTTTTTATAATAAATATTAGGAATTTGTTCCAAAGATGAATTATCCTTCAAAGCGTTGATGATTTTTGCAAGAGATGCTTCACCCTGGGAACTGTTCACATAAATATCGGCTCCGATTGTATCAAAAAAGAAATTCACCGTGCCAGGCTCTTCGTTTCGTATCTGCGTGGAAACAAGGGGGCCTCCTAAAATAATAACGGCTTTATCATTATGCTCTCTTATAAAACCGACGATCTCAATAACAGGCAGAACAGAGACATAATACGTTGTGGTAATGGCAACCGCCCTCACATTGCTTTTCAGTTTTTCGGCAAGGTTCTCCTTTTGACGTCTAAAATCATTTATATAATCAAAGCGATGCCCTCTTTTGCTTAAATACGTTCCCAGATAAGCGATTGCAGGATGCAGCACTTCACCGATACCACACGGATAAAAATCGTTATCATCGGATTCATTTTCCAACACGATATTAACGACATCGGTAAATGAATACGGCTTTTGGTCAATCCTGATAAAATTTAAATCCACATCTCTGTAGGCACCTGATTTTGAGCCCATTTTTCTTACCGCTTTTTCATATTCAGAAAACGGAATATCATTATGTCCAATGATCAAACAGTCAGTCAAAGTTACCTCCTTTAAAGAATCAGACAATATTGTTCCTGATTCTAACGGATTTTGTGGTATGAATCCGTTTTTAAACACAGAGGAGTCATAGACAAACGCTGAGTCCGCTAATCTCTCCGCGGTTCTCTGTGCCTTCTCCGTGCCTCTGTAGTTTCTGAGGGTTGAAACTGTACAGAACCATAAAATCTGTTAGAACCAGTACTGTTCAAATAAAGTGCTACGGAAATTAAATCTTTTCTGATCATAAGTGTAAACTTAAGGATAATCTTCTGAATTTATATCGGAAAAAACCGTGTCTTTTCCGATTCATCCCCGGACGCGGGGAAATGCCGGAGACACTGCTTTTCCGTTCATATGTTCCGGCATCACGGGCTTCGGCCCGTACCGGCCGGATATCCGAAGGGCGCGGCAGGAACAGAGATTATCCGGAATAATCTCTTATGATTTAAGATGGTTTTCCTTAAGTTTACACTTATGCTTTTCTGATTATAATGCTTTTCAGGAAGGTCACTCTGTTGGCCTCCTTGATCTTCATTTCGGCCACCCGCCCTGCTCCCGTCGAGTTGACAAATCCGGCGGTGACGCGGCTTGGATTTGTCAATCCGAGCCGGGCCGCTTGGCCCGAACGAAGATCAAGGCCCGCCTATTTATTAACATGAACATGAATCTGAATCTGAACAGTTTCAAGTTCAAAGATTCCCCTAAATCCGTTATAATCAGAATCTTTTCAGTTGACCAAAAAAGAATTGGCTGACTTCTTTGACTCGAAATCTTATACAGCAATGTGAGTCGGGAATAAAGTCATTTTCTAACATATGGGAATGTGCAAATAGAAAAGTTCCTTATCGGTAATCAGCAAAATGGGAAATTTTACTCATCTTCTTTCATATCCGATAGTCAGCGGATCATGTTCGTCAGGCTTCGGGCACTATAGTTTTACTAGTTTGTAAGAATTATAAGTAAAATTTAATTCGATGTCAATAAGGGACTTTTCTATTTGCACGTTCCCATATATCAAGTTCACGTTTGATTTATTAAGTACCTGATCAAAAATTTTGTAACAATTATGCGAAATTAATGATATACTGAGAACCAAAGTTGATGAGAATTTCCTCAACACATTCCGTCAGCTTCCGAAACGAGGTGTAGGCTGAGAAGGGCAGCCACTCATATTTCATTTTCCGCCACAGTATTTCTATGAGATTCAGCTCGGGAGAATATGTGGACAGAAACACGACATGCAGTCCCTTCTTCTCCCATTCGGGCAGGGAATCCAGAAAGTTGTTGCTCTTGTGAATCGGCGCGTTGTCCATGATGACGAAGGTTTCCTTCTCAATTTTCTCGGCGAAGTTGTCAGGCAGGCGATCACGACGTCCGTGTTGATGCTGCATTCGAACACGAAGGGCGTGCAGTTGTTGGCCTTGTCCATGAATGCGAGAACATTGAGACGCTGACCCTTGGACGGGGCGATTTCGATGTACTCGCCCTTCGGCTGCCAGGCGTACGGAATGCACGGGGTCTCGTTGAAACCGGCTCCGTCAAAGTAGAAGACACCGATTTCCCCGTCTTCCCGTCGCTGTTCCAGGTGACTGATCTCCTCCTGTTTTTCTCGGAACTCCGCCTCGTTCCGTTTGGGCTTCAGGGATGTGCGGATCCGTTTCCATGTGCGCTCCCCTCTTATCACACGTCTGAGAGTCGGCTTGCTGACCGTCCTGCCCCTCTCATCTTCGAGGGCGGCCAGAACCTTGGCGGGCGAGCGGGGCTCCTCCCTGACAATCTCACGGACGAAATCCTCATCCTCGGGGGTGAGCAGACGCGGTCTGCCGGGACGGGGCTCGTCACACAGTCCCCTGACACCGGTTTTCTCCCATTTTTCCATCACCCGGGACACCGCCTGGCGGCTCATGCCGCAGATATCCGCTATCCGCCCGAGCTGACAGCCTCTGCTGCTGAGGATTATCACATGCGCACGGTTGCGAACTCTGGCAACGGGATGATTCCTATGTGCGCATTCCAAAGTTTTCAGTTCAGGCTCGTCAAGGCCGGAAACATGTTTCATAATCGGAAACCTCCTTTTTGTTATTCCGAAAGTATACCATTTATATTTATAAAGTCAAGGCTAAAAATGTTACAAAATTATTGATCAGGTACTTATGTACAGAGGCAACTCCGTTGCACCAAAACTCTTTTTAAATGCTAATACCCCCTCGCCGCCCGTGCCATCCATCCCTAAACTAGGGCCAAAATCGAACCAGGCATATCCTCTCTCACAGCTATCCTTAATACATTCACAGAATAGCAGATTAACAGGACGAAGGGGAAAGTATTCCTGCAAAGCAGCGCCGGCCCAATACTCAACCACGTTATTCCCATATGAGATCACACTGCCGGCAATGATTTTATGTTGATAAAGGGCCAGCCATAAACGGATATGAGGTGTCTTAAAATCTTTCATTTTTTCAATTTCAAACACCATTCCGGCATTATCTCCCCACCGTTTAATGCTATCCTGATAGACTACTTCACAAAATTCGGTCCATTCTTCTCCACAGGATGCAATTCTCACTTCGACGCCGCTTTTCAGAGCTTTTCGGATCTTTCGGTCAACAGAACCCTTTTTCCACATTTTATAAATCAACTCAAAACCGTCTGTTAAATTCAAAACCCGTGTTTCACAGGTAACGGCTTTTGCTATGATTTTATCAAGCACGGAGATTTTTTGAAACGGATTTACCACCCAAAATATATTTTCTATCTTCCGAGTCAGGTAATCGGCCAGCAGCGCCTCATGCTCTTTAGCAATATTGTCCGTTGACATCCATCCTGCATTGCTCATAGCGGGCGATAAGATATATTTTTTGTCGTGTTTCCTGATTGAAAAAGGGAGCAGAGCAGTTTTACCATCTGAAAAAACTACCATATGGGCAGCGGGGCAGACTTTTCCATCGGTATAGCCGCTCCATTTTTCGGCAAAGTCCCTGGAGCTTCCATAAGATACATAGCTGGATCTTTTCCAAATATTGTCCCATTCTTCGTTGCTTACAGGTCGTATGTTATCTATTTTTACGTCCATTATCAGATTTCCCCTTAAACTTGAACTTGAACTTAAACTTAAACTTGAACTTAAACTTAAACCTGAACTTAAACTTAAACCTGAACTTAAACTTAAACTTAAACCTGAAGCGTGAACGTGGAGATTCAAGTTCAAGTTCACATTCTTAAATTCGGTAACCCGAAATCCGCTGGGTTAACCGAGAACTTTTCGATCTACTGATATTTACATATCGAATTCCGCAACCATCTGTTCCTTCAGATGATCCGACTCTCTTTTCCTTGCCTCGTATTCTTTTTTTTCTTTATCAGACAGCATTTCAATATCTGATAATTTGGTATCTGAGTTCATACCGGATACTATTTTAATTATATGTTCGCCGATTCTCTCCAAATATTCCTCGGTATAAACATTGCCATTATAGCTGAACAAGAAATGTATCCGGGTCCCCGGGATTACGATAACATTCAGGTCATAATGTAGTTGTTCAAACATCCTCACACTGTCGATCCCTTCGGAAATTTTTGATATTTCATCATTGACTTCTTCCTCGAAAGGATAATTTTCAAACGCGAGGATGTGGTCTGTTAACCGGTTTTTCAGTGAAGTGCCAGCCTGGATATCTGCCAAAGAATAATGATGGTATTTTGTACCGTTAAGAGCTTCCTTTTGGGTTCTTTTCAAAAGATCGCCAATGATTTCATCAGGATTCATGCGGATTCGCAGGGGAACCGTGTTTATTAAAAGACCCACTATGCGGTCGATCCCCTTGACCTCCGCAGGTCGTCCGGATACTACGATTCCGAATACCACATCATCCGTATCATTGTATCTGCCAAGCAATATTCCCCATAAAACCTGGATTGCCGTATTCAGGGTCGTTTGGCAGCCGGATGCCAGTCTGTTCAGGCGGGCGGAAAGCGCTTCGTCAAGTTTGAATGACAGCTCTTTATTATAATAGCCTTTGGTCCGGTTTTGCTCATTGCTTTGCCGGAGTGTTGCAGACTGACTGTAGTCTTTTAAATAATTTTCCCAATAATCCTTTGCTTTGCTTATATCCTGATAATTAAACCACATAACATAATTTTTATAAGGCACAGGACGCGGCAAATCAGGTGTTTCTCCTTTTTTAAGCGCATTGTATATTTGAAAAAAGTCTTTAAGCATGATGCCGCTGCCCCAGCCGTCAAGAAGAACATGATGACTGCTGTAATTGAATTCAAACAGAAATTCATCCAGTTGGATCAGACTGACCCGGATCAGAACATCCCTGCCGAGATCAAAGGGACGATTTCTGTCTTTTAATCTGAATTGTTCAATATAGGCGTCATGCTCTGATTGCGGCATTGTTCTAATATCTTCATAATAAAAATCGACTTTCCTTTCTTTTAAGACAATTTGCAAAGGCTCGGGAACATCTTTCACCACAAATAGTGACCTTAAAGAATCATACCGCTTTAAAAGCTCATTCCAACTCTTTTCAAAAATGTTAACATCTGTTTTTTCATGGATACGCATGGAATGTTGCACAAAATATGCATGGGCGTTTTTTTCATATAATGCATGAAACAGGATCCCATGATGCATTGGTAATAGCGGGTAAATATCTTCAATTTCCGCTTTGTCCGGCATGCCTGCTTTAATATTATCCAGTTCGTCAGGACTCAGAGATTTATAAGTCAGGTCAGAAGGAGTCAGTTCGCTTTTTTTCTTATTCCGGAAATACTCTTTTACTCTTCTCTGTTGAACTGGTTTATCATCCGTCTGCTTAACAGCGGTTGCCAGTTGATAAATGTCTGGATAAGTAAAAATATCAACAACTTGCATTTCGAGATGTTCTTTTTTCAACTGGGCAGCAATCTGAATCGCTTTAATAGAATCGCCACCAAGTGCAAAGTAGTTGTCATGAATCCCTATTTTTTTTCTTTTCAGCACTTCGCCCCATACATATGCAATGGTTTTCTCGACGGTGTTGCGAGGGGCTTCGTACTCGGAATCTGACAACATCTCTGTCTCATCCGGTCGCGGCAAAGCCTTTCTGTCTATCTTTCCATTCGGTGTTAATTTGAATTGTGGGAGAGATACAAGATGTGCCGGCACCATGTAGTCCGGCAATTTGTCATTAAGATACTTTCTCAGCTCATAAATGCCCTCTTTCTTCCCTTTCCGGGGCACAAAATACGCCACAAGGCGCTGATCCCCCGGATCATCTTCCCGGACCACAACAACAGCCTCCCTGATGGATGAATGGCGGTTGAGCAGCACCTCAATTTCACCCAGCTCAATACGGAAACCGCGAATCTTTACCTGATAATCCATGCGACCCAAAAACTCTATATTTCCGTCAGGCAAATATCGGGCCAGATCCCCTGTTTTATACAATCGCGCTTCCGGGTCATCGCTGAAAGGATCAGAGACAAAAGCGTCCCCGGTTTTTAACGGATTATTCAGATATCCCCTGCCCACACATATCCCGCCGACATGCAGCTCACCGATTGCGCCGATTGGCAGAGGCTCTGATCTTTTGTCCAGAATATACAACTTTGTGTTGATTATCGGACTCCCCACCGGAATATTGGCCACTTCCGGCCCGGGAGCCTTGTCAATACGAAAATGAGAGACATCGTCAGAACATTCGGTGGGTCCGTAGGCATTGAGCATGGGAATATTCGGATAAAATTCAAACCACCGGGCACACAACTGTGGCGGCAGCGCTTCGCCTGTGGGAACCAGCCAACGCAGCGAGCGAAGGTCGGATCGTGAATCCCCGCGTTCAATCTCATCGAGCAGCATACGGAGCATGGATGGCACAAGTTCGAGGATTGTGATGCCTTTCTCTGCAACCCTGTTCAGCAGTCGGACAGGGTCATGGGTTGTCTCATCGCTGAAAATATGAACACGACCGCCGACGAGCAGCGCGGAGAGAAACTGCCATACTGAAATATCAAAACACTGGGATGCGTTCTGTGCAATAATATCCTCTTTCGTTATTCCCAAATCAAAGATTTTTGCATACAGATGGTTCAGCATACCCCTGTGTTCAACCATGGCACCCTTTGGAACACCTGTGGAACCGGAGGTATAAATCACATAAGAAAGATTTGAAGAGTCGCATCTCAGGAGGAGATTGTCGTTCGCCCTTTCTTCTTTAAGCATATCTTCCAAACATACAATTCGGGGGCGTTTCTCATCTGGCAGACTTTCAATCGCCTGATTCATCAGGGGGGTTAAAATATTCGCAACCACCACCAAAGCAGTCTGACTCTCCGTGACAATCTGGGTCAGACGACGGGAAGGATGAAGCGGGTCAAGGGGAATATAGGCGCCGCCGGACTTGAAAATGGCGAGAATCGCTGTCAGAAAATCAATGTTTCGTTTGGCAAGCAGGGCGACGACACTATCTTTCACGACGCCGTGTTCGGTCAGTATTTGCGCAAAACGGTTGGCTCCTGAATTCAATTCCCCGTAAGTAATCTCTGTCGTTCCTGAGATTGCCGCAATCCTGTTCGGCCACTGTGCCGCCTGTTCTTCAAATATCTCATGGAAGCATCGGTCAGAAGGAATCTTTTTTTCAGTATCATTCCATTCAACCATGATCTGCTGTCTTGCAGCCCGGGTTAAAACAGGAAGTTTGCCCACAGGAGTTACGGGCGCATCTGCAATGCCTTCAAGCAATGTCATGTATTGTTCAGCAAGTCGCCCGATGCTCTTTTCGCAAAACAGATCCGTTGCATATTCAAATTTCAGATGAAGATCTCCCTCAATTTCAAGGATATCAAGATTCAGATCATATTTCACATAACTCAGCGGCAAATTCGCCTGGGCAATTTCAAGGTCATGCATTTCAGGAAACCCTGAAAATGAATCCAGATTGAATTCAAAAGAGAGTATGGATCCCCGGCTTACATCCATCTCTGTGTCAAGCTTGCGAATCAGTTCGGAAAAGGGATATTTCTGGTGTTCATAGGCATTCAGAAGAGACTGTCTCGCCTTATCAAGATAGTCTTCATAAGACTGACTGAAATCCATGCTGCTTTTGAATGGTACCAGATGTGTGCAATAGCCGACCAGATTTTCACTGTTTTCAAAAAACCGTCCTGAAGTCGGGAAGCCGATCAGAATCTCCTCACTCCCTGTAACCCTGTGAATCAGCGCGGCATAAGCTGCAAGAAGCGTCATAAAAGGGGTACACTGATTCGCCCTGCCGACTTCTCTGACCCGCGCATAAAGGCTTTTATCAATTCTGGCATGATATCTGGCACCCCTGAAAGAAAAGATCGCGGGGCGGGGATAATCTGTGGGGAAATCAAGCATGGGGAATCCGCCTGAAAACTGATTCAGCCAGAATGTCTCATCCTTTTTACATTCATCGCTTTTGAAATAATCATCCTGCCAATTGATGAAATCTTCGGGTTGCGGGGGAGACTCAGGGCGCTCTGTTTCGCCGCGACATGCTGCTGAATATAAAAAGCCCAGGTCCCGAAACAGGGTCATCACGGAAAGTCCGTCTATAAAAATATGATGGAGATTGATGACAAGTATATGCAGATCCTTATCCAGTTTAATTAGACTGAACTGGCAGGGGGGGCCGGCTTCCAGATCCATTTCCATGAGACTGTTCTTCTTCAGCCATTTTTCTTTTTCTGCCTGTAGTCCTTCCGCGGTCATGTCGGTGAATTCGATAACGGACAGTTCCACATCCAGTGAAGGGAGATACGTCTGGTTTTCGCCTTCATCACGGACCACGGTTCGCAGGGCCTGATGTCTTGATGCAAGCTCTCTGACGGCGTGTTGAAAATTTTGCAACTGTATCGGCCCGCGAAGCTCGACAGCCGCCGATTCAATGTACGCGGGATTGGCGTTCGGGTTCAGGCGTGTGAGAAACCAGAGTTGCTTTTGAGGTTCCGTGAGCGGAAATGTCCGTATTATTTTGGAGCTGTCCGCTTCAAGCATAAAGCCTCCGTCCCGCATTTCCCGAATACTCTCTTTCACCTTTTCTTTGATATATTCGATATCTTCGTCGGTATGGCGAATGGAAAAGACATTAACACGTTTCTCCCAGGTATAGACTCCTTTTGCCATAAGCAGATTAAAGAAAATCTCCATCTCTATGGGCTGCAGATGAAGATGATATTTCCCGAATGATTCAAAACGGAACAAAGAGCCGAAATGCTCGGCTTTGACAGCCACATTCTCCTTTTCAAAGAAATCGTTTAATACAGAGATAAAATTCGATGTCCGCTCATTGATTTTCTGCTGAAGACCGGGCCCCTGATCCCGAAGATAGGTCAGCGAGGCTTTTGCAGCCGCCATTGTCAAAGGATGCTTGCAAAATGTGCCTGCGAAAAAGATCGTCTTTTCTCCGGGGTGGGAGTTGTCTCCGAATCTCCACATTCCTCCGTCTATGATATCCATGTATGCGGATTTGCCTGCAACAACTCCGATGGGCATGCCCCCCGCAACGATTTTGCCATAAGTGACAATATCCGCTTTTATCCCGAACCATGCCTGGGCGCCGCCGGGATGTATTCTGAAACCCGTTATCATCTCGTCAAATAGTAATGCGATTCCGTTTTGCAGCGTAACCTCTCTCAGTTCGTGCAGAAAATCTTTCGGCTGAAATCCCGGGAGTCTGCTCTGAACCGGTTCTACAAGAACGGCGGCAATTTCCGCAGAATGGCGTTGGATAATTTTAAGTGATTCAGGAACACCGTAATTCAGAATAATCACATCCTGAACCATCCCGAATGTGGTACCCGGAGCAACTGGAACCACGCCTTCATTTCCGGGAGATGCAAGAACGCCGTCAAAATTGCCATGATACGAACCCGAAAACATAACGATTTTATTTTTCCCTGTCACTGCCCTCGCCACACGAACCGCACACATTACGGCTTCTGAACCGGTATTGCAGAATGCCGCACGCTCAGTTCCGGTCAGTTCACAAATTAACGCCGCCACCTCGCCTGCCATCCGGTTCTGAAATCCCAGTTCAAAACCTTTTTCGAGTTGCTCTTTTACCGCCTCTGTTACAAACGGTGGCTTATGTCCCAAAAACCCCACGCCATATCCCATTGCAATATCAATGTATTCATTTCCGTCAATATCCCATATTTTTGAACCGTCCGAATGAGAAGCGACAATAGGATATTTGATCTCTTTCAGGCTCCGCCGAAAACCGAGTGAGTTTATCCAGTCTGTATGTACTGGACGAAATTTGTCCACATGAGCTTTCGATTTTTTTGTACGCTCAATGTATTGTTTGATAAAATCATCCAGAAAAATTTGCTGCTCTGTTGTCAGTTCATCTTCGTCAAACTTCATTTCACGCAGATTTACATTTCCCGGCTTCCCCGATACTGTCGTTACATGATCGCCTTTCCCTGCAAACGTCTCCAATCCCGGCTTCCCTGATACTATGGTTACATGTTCGACTTTCCCTGCAAACGTCTCCAAACCGACATCAATGCCGCCCGCTTCTGCGCTTCCGATCTGATGCCTGCGGGTTTTCAGTACTTCCAGTTGCTGGCTCATAATGCTGGACATGGCTTCCATCTGCATGTTCATAATCCGTTCAACACTGGCTTCTGATCCGGCAATCGGGTGAGTCTTTGTAACAGGCTCTGCTTTCCTTTCAATATTCAAATGTTCGACATCCTTTTCATTATTGAGACTTGTCGTCCAGTCCGGCGGCAGATTACGCTCAATATAGCTTGCAATTTTGTCTATTGTATCCCTTTCTTTGTAAAATTGGCTCATTTTCATCGGTATTCCAAAATGCTTTTCAATACCCAGACCGATACGCGCAATCATAAGCGAATCGATACCCAGACCAAACAGGTTTGTGAGCGTATCGACAGTATGAATATCAATACCCGAAGCCTTTTTGAAAATAATGCCTAACTCTGAAAAAACATCTTTTTTCAGACTATCTTGAGCTTGCGTCATTTTGTTTATCCTTCTTTACAATTAATCTGGTGAAACTACAGGGGTCATACCCAAAATTTCCGATCCGCTGATTATCGATCTACCCCGTCCCGTCATGTCATTCCGGTCAGAAAGACAGAATTTCAAATCGGAATCCGTCATGGCGGCGGTGGATTCCGGGTCAAAAGTGAAAAAATGTCCCATTTTTTCACTTTTGCCCGGAATGACAGGTAGGGT